>JAEZGC010000345.1 GCA_023437345.1 Actinomycetes bacterium | reverse complement strand
CCCTGGGCCCCGGGTGGGGGCGGGGCCCCTGTCGCGTCCACCCTGATGGATCCGGGTCCGGCCAGTTCAGGCGCCGATGCGCGCCGGACGCCGAGTGCTTGGTAGAGTCTGACAGGTTGCCGTCGGCGAGGGGCCGACATACGTGCAGGGGAGTTAGCTCGGATGCTGTCCGCGTTCGTCAATGCGTTCAAGACGCCGGATCTTCGCCGGAAGATCCTGTTCACGCTCGGCATCCTTGCCGTCTTCCGGCTGGGCTCGGTGATCCCGACGCCGAATGTGAACGTCCAGAACGTCGACCAGTGCCGCGCGATCTCGATGAGTGGCGAAGGCTCCGGCCTCTACTCGATGATCAACCTGTTCTCCGGCGGTGCGCTGCTGCAGCTGGCGATCTTCGCGCTGGGGATCATGCCCTACATCACGGCGAGCATCATCCTGCAGCTGATGACCGTGGTGATCCCGCGGCTGGAGGCCCTCAAGAAGGAGGGCGCTGCCGGCACCGCGAAGATCACCCAGTACACCCGGTACCTCACCATCGTGCTCGCGGTGCTGAACTCGACGGCGTTCGTCACCCTGGCGGTCAACGGCCAGCTCTTCCAGGGCTGCACCCTGCCGCTGGTCTACGAGGCGTCGGTGTTCCCGATCGTGGTGATGATCCTGACCATGACCGCCGGGACCGGCGTCATCATGTGGCTGGGCGAGCTGATCACCGACCGTGGCGTCGGTAACGGCATGTCGGTGATGATCTTCACCCAGATCGCTGCCCAGTTCCCCGCCCAGCTGTGGGGGATCAAGGAGAGCCGTGAGGGCGCCGCCGGCTGGCTGGCGTTCATCCTCGTGCTGCTGGTGGGCCTGCTGGTGATGGCGGCAGTCGTGTTCGTCGAACAGGGGCAGCGCCGCATCCCCGTCCAGTACGCCAAGCGCATGGTGGGTCGCAAGCTGCTCGGCGGCAGCACCACCTACATCCCGATGAAGGTGAACCAGGCCGGCGTCATCCCGGTCATCTTCGCATCGTCGCTGCTGTACCTGCCGGTGCTGTACGCCCAGTTCCAGCCGGGCACCATCGACAACCCGAATCCGGTCTCGGAGTGGATCGCCACCAACTTCACCACCGGCACGTCGTGGATCTACAACGCAGTCTTCGCCGCGCTGATCATCGGGTTCGCCTACTTCTACGTCTCGATCACCTTCAACCCCGACGAGGTGGCCGACAACATGAAGAAGTACGGCGGCTTCGTCCCGGGCATCCGGGCCGGCGAGCCCACTGCGCGCTACCTCAAGCACGTCCTGTCGCGGCTGACCGCCCCCGGTTCGGGCTACCTGGCCGTCATCTCGCTGATCCCGGCGCTGGCCTTCATCTGGCTGGGGACGCAGGCCCAGTTCCCCTTCGGCGGCACGTCGATCCTGATCATCGTGGGCGTCGGCCTGGACACGGTCAAGCAGATCCAGAGCCAGTTGCAGCAGCGCAACTACGAGGGCTTCTTGCGCTGAATCAACCCCCCGGCGGGGTCCCCGCTTGGTAGGTTGGGAGGGTTCTGGACGCTCGTTCCAGTAGCCCAATCACGAAGGACTCTGCACTGTGAGACTGCTCATCATGGGCCCCCCCGGCGTTGGCAAGGGCACCCAGGCCACCGGGATCGCCGACCACTACGGCGTGCCGGCCATCTCGACCGGGGACATCTTCCGCGCCAATGTCCGCAACCAGACCCCGCTGGGGCTGGAGGTCTCCCGGATCATGGCCGAGGGCGGCTATGTGCCCGACGAGATCACCGACCAGGTGGTTCGCAACCGGCTCGCCGAGCCGGACGCCGCGCAGGGCTGGCTGCTGGACGGCTACCCCCGCACGCTGGGCCAGGTCGAGGCGCTGGACGGGCTGCTGGCCGACGGCCAGGCCGGGCTGGACGCCGTGATCTCGCTGACTGCCGATGAGGAGCCGCTGGTCGCCCGGCTGCTGCGCCGCGCCGAACTCGAGGGCCGCGCCGACGACAACGCCGAGACCATCAAGCGCCGCATGGAGGTGTACAACCAGGCCACCGACCCGCTGCTGGCGATCTACCGCGAGCGCGGGCTGCTGGTCGAGGTCGACGGCCTGGGCACCGTGGACGAGGTAGCCGGACGGATCACCGACGCCCTGGACGCGATCTCCGCGCGATGAGGAACGGCCGCATCGAGCGCAAGACGCCTGAGCAGCTGCGCGCGATGCGGGCCGCAGGGCTGGTGGTCGCCCGCACCCTCGAGCGGGTGCGGGCCGAGGCCAGGCCCGGACTCACCACCGCCGACCTGGACCAGGTCGCCCGGGTGGAGATCGCAGCTGCCGGGGCGGTGTCGTCGTTCCTGGGCTACGACGCGGGGTACGGGCTGCCGCCGTTCCCCGCGGTCACCTGCATCTCGGTCAACTCCGAGGTGGTGCACGGCATCCCCGGCCGCCGCGTGCTGGCCGAGGGCGACCTGGTCAGTGTCGACTTCGGAGTCTCGCTGGCGGGCTGGCACGCCGACGCGGCAGTCACCTGCGGCGGCGGGGCCGGCGCCCCCGACCGGCGGCGGCTCAGCGAGGTCACCCATGACGCGCTGTGGGCCGGGATCGCCGCGGTCCGGGCCGGTGGCCGGATCGGCGACATCGGCCACGCCGTGGCCGGACGGATCCGCCGCGAACCGCGGCGTTACGGCATCGTCGAGGAGTTCACCGGCCACGGCATCGGCACGGCCATGCACATGGCGCCCGACGTGCCCAACCTCGGCCGGCCGCGGCGCGGCATCCCCCTGCTGACCGGGATGGCGCTGGCCATCGAGCCGATGGTCACCCTCGGTTCGGCGCAGGTGGCCACCCTCGATGACGAGTGGACGGTCGCCACCCGGGACGGGGCGGTGGCTGCCCACTGGGAGCACACGGTGGCGATCACCGAGGACGGGCTGTGGGTGCTGACCGCACCCGACGGCGGTGCTGCAGAACTCGCCCGCCGCGGCGCCCCGTTCGGCCCGCTCGGGGACTGACCCGGGCACGAGCCGGCGGTAGCATGCCCGATGTGACGCGGTGGCGGGTCAGGGCGGCGCTGGTCGACCTTGCGCTGGTCACCGGCTGGGCGGTGGTGGTGGCCGCGGTCACCGTCCCGCTGTACGTCACCGGCCTGTTCGGCGGGCTGCGTCAGCTGACGGCCAACCTGCTCGGCTCGCTCCTCGTGGTGGTGCCCGTGGTGGTGGGCCTGGCGCTGCTGGAGGGCGGGCGGTACGAGGCCAGCCCCGGCAAGCAGTGGTGCGGCCTGCGGGTGCGGCGCGCCGACGGTGCCCGGCTGGGGTTCGCCCGCTCGCTGGCGCGCAATGCGGTCAAGGTGGCGCCGGTGTGGCTGGCCGGCCACGCCGCGGTGCTCGCGTGGGCCAGCGCGGCGGGCCCGGTCGGTGCCGACGTGTGGATCCTCACCTCGATAGCTGTCCTGCTGCCGCTGGGCTACCTGGCCACCGCGTGGCTGGACGGCGGCCGGGCGCCGCACGACCTGCTGGCCGGCAGCCTGGTCGTCGCCACCGCGCCTGGCCGGCGGATCGCAGCGGACTGACCGGCCGTCCCGCGGCACCCTCCCGGGCCGGTGGACCGGCGCCGGGCGGGGTCGGGTTTCGCCCTAGTCTTGGCGGCGTGAGCCAGCTCTTCCGCGAATACGCCGGCACCCCGGCCGCCTTCGACGAGGTGGTGGGTGCCGAGGGCGTCCGGGAGGCGTACGGCAGGATGGTTCGCCAGCTCGGGCGGCTGGACGCCGAGGAGGTCAGGGCGCGCGCCGAGTACCTGAAGTCGACCTACCTCGACCAGGGAGTGACCTTCGACATCGGCGGCGAGGAGCGTCCGTTCCCGCTCGACATAGTGCCGCGGGTGCTCCTGGCCCAGGAGTGGGCCGAGGTCGAAGCCGGGGTGAAGCAGCGGGTGCGGGCCATCGAGGCCTTCCTCGCCGACGTGTACGGCGAGGGCCGGGTGTTCCGGGACCGGGTGATCCCGCGCCGGGTGGTGCTGTCGTCGCCGCACTTCCACAGGGCTGTGCACCAGGTGGTACCGCCCAACGGCGTGCGCTGCCACGTCGCCGGGATCGACCTGGTCCGCGACGAGAACGGCAGG
This sequence comes from Actinomycetes bacterium, assembly GCA_023437345.1. Taxonomy (GTDB): domain Bacteria; phylum Actinomycetota; class Actinomycetes; order Propionibacteriales; family Propionibacteriaceae; genus Propionicimonas. Next base: position 6,419 of record JAEZGC010000345.1, on the reverse strand, counting down.
TTCCGCGTCCTCGAGGACAACGTGCGGGTGCCGTCCGGGGTCTCCTATGTGATGACCAACCGCCGGGCCATGTTCTCGGCACTGCCCGAGGTGACGACCCGGCACCGGATCCGTCCGGTCGAGGAGTACCCGCTGCGGCTGCTGGCGGCGCTGCGCGCGGCCGCGCCCAGCGGCGTGAGCGACCCCACAGTGGTCGTGCTGACCCCAGGGGTGTACAACTCCGCCTACTTCGAGCACGCCCTGCTGGCCCGGATGATGGGGGTCGAGCTTGTCGAGGGCCGCGACCTGGTCGCCCACAACGGCCGGGTCTCGATCCGCACCACCCAGGGGCTTCGGCCGGTGCATGTCATCTACCGGCGGGTGGACGACGACTTCCTCGACCCGGCGCTGTTCCGGGCCGACTCGATGCTCGGCTGCGCCGGGCTGATGACAGCCGTCCGGGCGGGCAACCTCACCCTGGCCAATGCGGTGGGCAACGGGGTGGCCGACGACAAGCTGGTCTACACCTACGTCAACGACCTGATCCGGTACTACCTTGCCGAGGAGCCGGTGCTGCTCGGGGTCGACACCTGGCGGCTTGAGGAGCCGGCGCATCGCGAGGAGGTGCTCGACAGGCTCGACGAGCTCGTCCTCAAGCCGGTGGACGGCTCCGGCGGCAAGGGGATAGTGATCGGCCCGCGCGCCGATGCCGCCGAGCTGGCGGCGCTGCGGGACAGGGTGCTGGAGGACCCGCGCGGCTGGATCGCCCAGCCCGTCGTCCAGCTGTCAACGGTGCCCACCATGATCGATGGGCAGATGGTGCCGCGGCACGTCGACCTGCGCCCGTTCGCAGTGAACTCCGGTGACGACATCTACGTCCTGCCCGGCGGGCTGACCCGGGTGGCGCTGCCCGAGGGTGAGCTGATCGTGAACTCCAGCCAGGGCGGCGGCTCGAAGGACACCTGGGTGCTGGCCGCCGAGCCGACCGCCGAGCTGCGTCCGCGTCGCCGGCAGCAGGCCGAACCGGTGCCGCTCACCGGGCTGGGCGAGGAGACCGTGCAGTCCCAGCAGTCCCAGCAGCAACAACAGCAGCGGGTGGGGGTGGCGCGGTGCTGAGCCGGATCGCCGAGTCGCTGTTCTGGATCGGCCGCTACCTCGAGCGGGCCGAGGACACCTGCCGGATCGTCGAGGTGCACCTGCAGTTGCTGCTGGACGACCCCACTGTCGACCAGGACGCCGCCGCCGCCACCCTGCTGGCGGTGATGGGCTCCGACGCCGACCCGGCCGCGGCGCCCGACTCGACCGAGGCGGTGCTGGCTGCGCTGTGCCACGACCTCGGGTCGCACTGCTCGATAGCCACCGCCATCGGCGGCGCCCGGGAAGCCGCCCGCCGGGCCCGCGAGACGGTGTCCACCGAGATGTGGGAGGCGATCAACACCACCTGGAACTCGGTGAAGGGCGGCCGGCTGCAGCGGATGCGTCCGGCGACCGCCTTCAAGCTGGTCCGGGAACGCTGCGCGGTGATCGGCGGCACCGCCGACCAGACCATGAGCCACGACGAGGGATGGCTGTTCTTCAGCCTCGGCCGCAGCCTCGAGCGGGCCGACATGACCGCCCGGATGATCTCGACAGCCGCGGTCACCGCCGGGGTGAAGAGCGCCTGGCACAACGTGCTGCGCGGCTGTGGCGCCCACCACGCCTTCGTCAGGACCTACGGCGGGGTGATCAGCGACCGGGGAGCCGCAGAGTTCCTGCTGCTGGACCGGCTGTTCCCCAGGTCGGTGGTGCACGCCCTCACCACGGCCGAGCGTGCGCTCACCCAACTGGACGAGGGCGCCCGGCGGGGCGGCCACCACGACGACGCGCTGCGGATCCTCGGCACCGCCCGCGCAGCTCTCGAGTACCACGAGCCGGAACTCATCCTTGAGGACCTGCCGCGCCGGATGGCCGACGTCCAGCGCAGCTGCTACCGCGCCAGCGAGGCCGTCACCCGGCGCTACTTCTCGGGCTCGACGGCGGCCAACTGGCGGGAGGGGGCCTGATGGGCAGGCAATTGCGGGTGGTGCACCACACCGGGTACCGCTACGCCCAGGGGGTGGCGGCCTCCCACAACGAGGCCCGCATGACGCCGCGGTCCAACCGGGAGCAGCTGGTGCTGGCCAGCCACCTTGAGATCTCCCCGACCGCCTGGACCTACGCGTTCCGCGACTACTGGGGGACGCAGGTCACGGCCTTCGAGATCTCGGCCCCGCACCACAGGTTGACCGTGGTCGCCACCAGCACCGTCGAGGTCGGGGACCGCCGGGTCGCCGGCGACCGGGTCAGCTGGGAGCAGCTGGCCGAGCCCGACCTGGCCGAAACGATGGTGGAGATGCTGCAGGTCAGCGGCCACGTCGAGCCGCCCGATCAGCTGCGCGGGATCGCCGAGGAGATCCGGCGCACCGCCGCCGGGCCGGCCGAGGCGGTGCACGGCCTGGTCGGCGCGATCCGCGACCGGGTGGCCTACGTCCCCGGCTCGACGGAGGTGCACACCCGAGCGGCCGAGGTGTGGCAGGCCGGCGCCGGGGTGTGCCAGGACCTCGTCCACCTCGGACTGGGGGCGCTGCGATCCATCGGGATCCCGGCGCGGTACGTGTCGGGCTACGTGATGCCCTCGCGCAGCCCCGAGCTGGGACAGACCCACACCGGGGAGTCCCACGCCTGGCTGCAGTACTGGGACGGCAGCTGGGTGGGGCTCGACCCCACCAATGACGCCCCGCCCGGCGACTTCCACATCGAGCTCGGCGTCGGCCGGGACTACTTCGACGTGCCGCCGCTGAAGGGGATCTATTCCGGGTCGAGCGAGTCCGACATGTTCGTCGGGGTCGAGGTGACGGTCCTGGCCTGAGCCGGCCGCCAGTCCTTGTTGGTCGGACGCATGTCCTGGCCGGTCAGGTCCTCGTGGACCCGGTAGGCGGCCAGCGCGCCGGTGAGCAGCTGGGCCCACGGCTCGGGGCCGGCAGGGCTGAACGCCGACGCGTGGTACACCCCCGGCAGGCCGGTGAGCAGCCGGGGCAGTCGCAGCAGGGTGCGCCAGCCGTCCCAGCGCGGCCCGGCGGTGGCGGCGGGGCGGAGCCGCCGGATGGTCGCTGCCAGGTCGCGGTCGTCGCGGCCGGACAGTTCGCGATGCCGCCAGGGGTCGAGGGTCACCACGACCGCCCGGCAGGCCAGCGTGCCCTCGCTGGTGTCGACCCGACCGGCCCGGATGCGCTCGATCCGGATCGACCAGCGCAGCGACACCGCCCGGTCGGCGAGCCGCTGGGCCAGCAACTCGCCCAGCCGGGCCGCGGGGTGGGCGGCGCCGTCGGGACCGGTCAACTGCCAGCGTCCGAAGGTGCGCTCGATGCTCAGCCGGGTTCCCACCCAGCCGGGGGTCAGCCGCGGGTCGGAATCGCGGCGGATCGCCAGCCCGGTCAGCAGTGGGCCGAGCTCCGGGCCGGCCTGCCGGGCAAGGTCGGCAAGGCTCTCGTGCGGTCGCAACGCCTGCCGGGTCGCCCGGTCGAACCGGCCGGCGGTCAGCTCCGCCTCCACTCCGAGCGGACGCAGCGCGAGCCAGGTGGTGTCCAGCCGGTCCAGCAGGTCGCGCCAGGCGGTGGCCGGTCCGGTCCCCAGCGCGTCGACCAGGGCGTGCCACTGCCCGGCCCGGTCGCTGGGCAGCCGCAGCACGCCACCGCCGAGCTGGTGGGCGGCAGGCGGGGCGGGGGTCAGTGCCAGCCGGTGGCGGGCCAGTTCGGCGTCCAGCGGGCGGCCCGACTTGCGGAACAGGTCACGCCAGGCCGCAGGCAGCACAACTGTTGTCGGGTCGGTGTCCAGTGGGGTGGGCAGCAGGTCTGCCGGTCCGTCGGCCTCGTCGAGGATGATCACCCGGTGCCCGACCCGCGCCAGGCGCGCGGCAGTGGCCATCCCGGCCAGGCCGGCGCCGACGACGACGATCATGGCGTCCGGTCGGCGAACCGTCGGCGCAGGGCGCTCCAGCCGCGGCTGATCCGGTTCAGCAGGACGGCGGCGAGGATCAGGGTCGCGATCAGCAGGACTGCTGCGACCACGGCCGCCACGACGGGCAGCACGACGGCCAGGCCGGTGACGCCGACGGCGGCCACGTCCTCGGTCACCGACAGCCCGATGTTGGAGACCGGCTCGGGTGAGGTGTTGGCGGCCAGCCGCAGCCCGGCCTTCACCAGGTGGCTGAGCAGGGCGGTGACGCCGCCCACCGCGGCCAGGGCGACTGCCGGCAGTTCGCCGCCGGCGCCCGCGATCAGCGCGCCGATGGTGGCCCCGGCGATCGGCCTGATGATGGTCGAGATCGCGTCCCACACCGAGTCGAGGTAGGGGATCTTGTCGGCGACGAATTCGACTACCGCAAGGATCCCCACCACGATCAGCACGTCGGTGCGCTGCAGGCCTTCCGGCACCGCGTCGACGCCGGCGAATCGGCCGAGCAGTCCGAGCACCAGCACGGTGGCGTAGGCGTTGAGGCCGCTGGCCCAGCCGCTGGCGAAGGTCAGCGCGAACAGGTCCATGGCGCCAAGGGTACGCGGGCGCCGGCGGTCACTCCGGGACGGACCCGGCGAGCAGTTCGGCAAGGCTGAGCGCGCGGCGACCGGTGAGGTCGGCGACCTGGGTGCGGCACGAGAACCCGTCGGCCAGCACGGTGGCCGAAGGGTGCTGCCGCAGCGCGGGTAGCAGCTGGTCCTCGGCCACCGCAACGCTCACCTCGTAGTGGCCGCGCTCGACGCCGAAGTTGCCGGCCAGGCCGCAGCAGCCGCCGAGCGTGGTGACGTCGGCTCCGGTTCGGTCGAGCAGGTCGGCGTCCGCCTGCCAGCCCAGCACCGCAGCGTGGTGGCAGTGCGGCTGGACCACCACGGTCTGCCCGGTCAGGTCGGGCGGCTGGTAGCCAGGGGTCTCCAGCAGCAGCTCGGCGAGCGTCCGGGTGGCCCCGGCGACGCCAGCCAGCCGAGGGTCGTCCACAAGCTCGGCGGCGTCGGAACGCAGCACCGCCAGGCAGGACGGCTCGACCCCCAGGACGGGAATGCCGGCGCTCGCGTAGGGGTGCAGCACGTCGATGGTGGCGCGCAGCCGGGCGGCGGCCTGGTCGCGCTGCCCGGTGCTGATCCAGGTCAGGCCGCAGCAGGCCGGCTCGCCGATCACCAGTGGCGCCCAGCCTGCGGCCACCAGCACGTCGACCACCGCCGGGAGGTGGCTGCCGGCGAAGCAGTCGCTGAACGAGTCGAGCCACAGGGCCACCGGCCGTCCGGGGTGCTGGTCCGCCTGCAGGGTGCGGCGGGCGGACGGGGCAAGCCGCGGCAGCGACCTGCGCTGGTCGATCCCGGCCAGCCACCGGGCGGCGTGGGCAAGGCCGGGGGTCGTCAGGGCGAGGTTGGCCAGCGCGGCACCGGCCCGGGTGGCTGCCGCCAGCCGAGCCCAGCGCGGCAGCGCGCCCAGGGCGTAGTGGGAGCGGGGACGCAGCCGCCCACGCCAGCGCTCCTGGAGTACCTGCGACTTGTAGGCGGCAAGGTCGACCCCGGTGGGGCAGTCCCGGGCGCAGCCCTTGCAGGCCAGGCACAGGTCGAGCGCCTCGGCCACCTCGGGGGCGGCGAACCCGCCGGGCAGCGCCCCGGTCAGCATGGACTGCAGGACGCGGGCCCGGCCGCGGGTGGAGTCCTTCTCCTCGCCGGTGGCCCGGTACGACGGGCACATGATGTCGGCGGTGGCGGGATGGTGGCTGACGCACCTGCCCACCCCCGAGCACCGGTGGGCGCCGGCGGTCAGCTCGGGGTGGGCCAGCGCCAGCGGCGACGTGGCCAGGCCTGCGGTGCGCAGGTCGGCGTCCAGCGCAGCCGGGTCGACCAGCACCCCGGGGTTGAGCAGGTTGTCGGGGTCGAAGAGCTGCTTCACGGCGCCGAACAACGCCAGCGCCTGTGGCGAGTACATCAGCGGGAGGAGTTCGGAGCGGGCCCTGCCGTCGCCGTGCTCGCCCGACATCGAGCCCTGGTGGGCCGCCGCCAGGCCGGCCGCCTCGGTGAGGAACCGGCGCAGCGCGGCGGCGCCGTCGCTGCGGTGGAGCGGGAAATCGATCCGGGCGTGGACGCAGCCCTCCCCGAAGTGGCCGTAGGGGACGGCGTGCAGGCCGTGGTCCACCAGCAGCGAGTCGAACTCGCGAAGGTAGGCGCCCAGCCGGGCCGGCGGCACCGCGGCGTCCTCCCAGCCCGGGTAGGCGGCTCCGGGCAGGGCGGTCTCGGCCAGCCCGGCGCCGTCGGAGCGGATCCGCCACAGCGCCGCCACCTCACCGGGGTCGGTGACCACAAGGCCGTCCAGCGCCTCGGCGTCGGCCAGCAGGGCGGCGGCCCGGGCGTCCAGTTCGACAGGGTCGGCTCCGGCGAGTTCTGCGAACACCCAGCCGT
>JAEZGC010000337.1 GCA_023437345.1 Actinomycetes bacterium | reverse complement strand
GCCCGGGACGTCGCGTGCACGCCCGGACCGGATGCGGTCAGCCGCTCCCGTCAGCCGATCAGCCACTGCGTGGTGGCGCGGTACTCCTGGCCCGGCAGCAGGTCGACAGGGGGAAAGCCGGGGTGGTTCGGCGCATCGGGGAAGCCCTGCGGCTCGATCGCCAGGCCCGCCCGCCCCAGGTGCTCCCCGGAGTACAGCTGCAGGCCCGGGGCGTCGCTGCGCACCACCAGCGTGAGTCCGGACGGCCCACTCAGCCTGACGTGCTCGCGCAGGCCGGTTCCGGCGATGGCGAAGTTCTGGTCCACCCCGCCCTTGCGGGCCAGCCCCGTCGCAACCGCCTCCGCGATCACCTCACCGACCACCCGCGGGGCGCGCAGGTCGAAGGCGGTCCCCGCCACATCCGCCAGTTCGCCGGTGGGGATCAGGTCGTCCCGGGTCGGGGTGTAGTGGCTGGTCGGCGCGGTGACCACGTGGTCCTCGATGCCGGCGTCGCCCAGGATGAAGTACGGGTGCGTGGTGAGGTTGACCACCGTCGGCGCGTCGGTGGTCGCTGAGTAGACCACCTCGGCACCGTCCGGCAGCAACGAGTAGGCGGCGGTGACCTCCATCCTGCCCGGGTAGCCCTGGTCGCCGTCTGGGCTGACCAGGTGCAGCACCACCCGGTCCTCACCCACCTCAGTGACGTCCCAGACCACCTCGGAGAACCCGCCGGGGCCGCCGTGCAGCTGGTTGGCGCCCTCGTTGGGGGCCAGGTCGTGGGGCACACCGTCGATGGTCACCTGCGAGCCGTCCACGCGGTTCGCCAGGCGGCCGACGGTGGCGCCGAGGTAGGAGTCGTCGGTGCGGTCGGGGTCGGTCCGGCTGAGCACGATGTTGCGCAGGCCGCCGCCGGGTTCGCGGACCTCGAACCGGTGAAGGGTGGCTCCCAGCGGGAGGATCTCGATGGACACCCGGTCGTTGCTCAGGCGGACAGGCTGGTTCATGCGGGCCACGCTATCGCCCCGGGTCTGCCCCGCGGGACGCTGCCCGGGGTTCGCCGGGTGGCCGCCGGGGCAGCGCTAGGCTGCCTGCGTGCCGCTCCGGATCGCTTTCGTGTCCCTGCACACCTCGCCCGCCACGCTGCCGGGGTCGGGGGACGCCGGCGGACTCAACGTGGTGGAACGCGCCACAGCCGACGCGCTGGCCGGGCTGGGCCACAGCGTCGACCTGATCACCCGCCGGGCCGCCGCCGACGACCCGGACGCCGTGGAACTCGCCCCTGGGGTGACGCTGCGGCACGTCAGCGCCGGACCTGCCGAGCCGCTGGCGAAGAGCCGGATCGACGAGTTCATCCCCGAGTTCTCCGCCGGCCTGGCGAGCCTCGGCCCCTACGACATAGTGCACTCCCACCACTGGATGTCGGGTGTGGCAGCGCTGCCGCACGCCCGCGCCTGGGGAGTGCCGCACGTCCAGAGCTACCACTCGGTGGCGGCGCTGCCGGGATCACCGCTGGCCGCCGGTGAGCCGCCGGAGTCGCCGGCCCGGATCCCCGGCGAGGCGCTGGTCGCCCGGGAGTCGCAGGCCGTCGTGGCGATCAGCGCGGCCGAGGCCCAGACGGTCATCGAGCGGTGCGGAGCCGACCCCGAACGGGTGTGCGTGATCTCGCCAGGGGTCGACCACGACCTGTTCCGCCCGCTCCTGCCGGGAGAAGACCCCTGGCCCCGGGAGCTCCGCGAGATCCTGTGGCCTGCCATGAGGACTGTTCCTGCCCAGGCAGGAACGACACCATCACCACAGACCGGGGGACTGTCCCCGGTGTCGGTGCCGGGCGGTGGGGCAGCGCTCCCGCGCGGGTTCGTCCTGTTCGCTGCCCGGCTGCAGCCGCTCAAGGGGCCTGACCTTGCGATCCGGGCGATGGCAGCCGTCGACCCCGCGATCCGGCCGCACCTCGTGGTGGCCGGGGACGTCTCGGCAGACTTCGCCGCCTTCGAGGCGAAGCTGCTGGCCCTGGTCGACGAACTGGGGCTGGCCGGCGAGGTCAGCTTCGTCGGCCCGCAGCCGCGGGCGGCGCTGGCCGCCCTGATGCGCTCAGCCCGCCTCGTGCTGGTCCCGTCCCACTCCGAGACCTTCGGGCTGGTCGCGCTGGAAGCCGCCTCGAGCGGCACCCCGGTGATCGCGGCCGCCGCCGGAGGGCTCCGCGAGGCGGTGGCCCACGGCGTCACCGGACAGCTGATGGACAGTCGTGAGCCGCGGGACTGGGCCGACTCGATCACCGCGCTGCTCACCGACCCGGACCGGCTCGCCCGCAAGGGGGTGGTGTCCCGGGTGCACGCCCGCAGGTTCGTCTGGACGTGGGCTGCCGCCCGGCTGGCCGCTGTGTACCAGGACCTGATCGGGCGGAGTCCTCAATGACGGCGCTCGACACCGCAGAGCGCGTCCTGTTCCTGCACGCCCATCCCGACGACGAGACGCTGGCCACCGGGACGCTGATCGCCGACCTGGTGGCCCGCGGCGTCCAGGTGGCGGTGGTGACCGCGACCCGCGGAGAGCGGGGCGAGGCGGCGGTACCGGCCACCGACCTGGTCGCGCTGCGGGAGCGCGAACTGGCCGCCGCGGTGGCGGTGCTCGGCGTCGCCCGCCACGGTTTCCTCGGTGAGCCGCCGGCCCGGGTCGCCGACCGGCCACCGAGGCGCTACACCGACTCCGGCATGGTGTGGCTGACCGCAGGGCTGGCCGGGTCCGCGCCCGACGCCGGCCCGGACTCGCTGACCGCCGCCGATGCCGCCGAGGCGGCCGCCGACCTGGCCTGCTTCGCCGAGTGGTTCGACGCCCAGGTGCTGGTCAGCTACGACGAGGCGGGCGGCTACGGCCACCCCGACCACGTCGCCTGCCACCGGATCGGCCGGCAGGCCGCGGCCCTGGCCGGCGCGGCGTGGGTTGAGATCGTCTCGGACCCCGACGCCGACCCGGACGCCGTCGACCTCGACCAGTACCGCGACACCGTGGTGGCCGCGCTCGGCCACTACCGCAGCCAGCTGCGGGTCGAGGGGGCCGAGGTGGTCCACGTCGGCGGCCAGCGCCACCCGGTCCCGACCCGGGTCGCGGTCCGCGAGGTCCCGGGTGGGTGGCGGCCGTGACAGTGCGACGGGTCGCGGTCGTCGGCTCGGGGCCGTCCGGGTTGTTCGCGGCCCAGTCCCTGCTGACCACCGCGCCGTTCGAGGTCGAGGTGGACATCTTCGACAGGCTGCCCACCCCCTTCGGCCTGCTGCGCTACGGGGTGGCCCCCGACCACGACAGCATCAAGGGGATCGCCACCGTGCTGGCCCGGGTGTTCGACTCCCCGGGGGTGAGGTTCTTCGGGCTGGTGGAACTCGGCCGCGACGTCACAGTGGCGGAACTGGCCGCCGCCTATGACGCGGTCATCTACGCCGCCGGGGCGAGCGAGGACCGCCGGATGGGGATCCCGGGGGAGTCGCTGCCGGGCAGCCGCTCGGCCCGCGAGTTCGTCGCCTGGTACTGCGGCCATCCCGACGCCCAACCGCAGTCGCTGGCCGGGGTCTCGGCCGCCGTGATCGCCGGCGTCGGCAACGTCGCCGTGGACGTCGCCCGGGTGCTGCTGAAGGGCCACGGTGCGCTGGCCGGCACCGACATGCCGGACGCGGTGCTCACCGAACTTGCCGCCGCCGACCTCACCGACGTCTGGGTGGTCGGCCGCCGCGGCCCCGAGCACGCCAGCTTCACCACCACCGAGCTGCGGGAACTGCTGGCCACTCCCGGCGTCGCCGTCGACGTGGCCGGCGTCGACCTGGCCGCCATCGACGCCGACGTCCTCGACCGCCGCACCAGGGCCAACGTGGCAGCCCTGGCCGACGCCGTCCAGCGCAGCACCGCGTCACCGCGCTGCCGGCTCCACTTCCTGTTCTGGCACCGTCCGGTCGCCCTGGCGGGGCCCGGACGGGTGGCGCAGGTGACGGTGGAGCGGACGGTCCCGGCCGGCCCGGGCCGGGTCGCCGGCAGCGGCGAACTGCGCGTCCTGGACGCCGAACTGGTGCTGCGGGCGATCGGCTACCGGGGCATCCCGCTGCCCGGCGTGCCGTTCGACGCCGAGACCGGCAGGATCCCCAACCGCGAGGGCAGGGTCGTCGAACTGGACGGGACGCCGCGACCCCGCGAGTACGCGGTCGGCTGGATCAAGCGCGGCCCGATCGGGGTGATCGGCACCAACAAGGCCGACGCGGCCGAGACCGTCGCCCACCTGGTCGCCGACCTCGCCCAGGCCCCGCAGCAGCAGCGACCCGACCTGATGGCGACCCTTGCCGCGCGCGGCTTCGCACCGTCCACGCTGGCCGACTGGAAGCGGATCGACGCCGCCGAACTCGAGCGGGGCAAGCTCGGCGGACGGGAACGGGTCAAGATCGAGGCCTGGCACGAGCTGCTCGACCTGGTCCGGCTGGGCCGCGCCGGAGGCCCGCCGTCGCTGGCCGACCGGCGCTGAGACGCCGCGATCCGCGCCGATCCCGGCGCCCGGGCGCGGGCCGTGGGAGAATCCCGCTGTGATCAAGCACATAGTCTTCTGGAAGTTCGCCGACCACGCCGAGGGCGCTGACAAGGCAGCCAACCTGGCCAGGGCGCACGCCGAACTGGTGGCGCTGGCCGGCCTTGTGCCGGGGCTGCGCACCCTCGAGGTGGCGGTCGGCGCCGACCCGCTCGAGCACAGCTACGACCTCGTGCTGTCCAGCGAGTTCGACTCGGTGGAGTCGCTGAAGGCCTACGCCGTCCACCCGCGCCACCAGGCGGTCGCCGGCTTCATCACCAAGGTGCGCACCGAGCGGGCCTGCATGGACTACGAGGTGCCCGGGGACTGACCGGCGTCGCGGACCGGCCGGATTCGGAACGGGCGGTGCGCAGGACCTACGATTGAGCGGGCTCCGGGCAGCGGAGCCGCAGGCGTTGTGAGGAGTACAGGTATGGAGTCGGTGAGCCGCCGGACGCTGATGGTGGGGGCCGTCGGGTTGGCCGGGGCCGCTGTGGCGGGCCCGCTGCTGACCGGATGCAGCCCGGCCGCGGCCGAGACCCCGACCCAGCAGCCGACCCCGTCCGAGACGCCCACCAGCGCCGCGCCGACGCCCACCCCGCCGCCGACCCCCACCCCGACCGGCGATCCGCGGCCGCGCTGGCCGCTGACCGGAGAGCTGCTTGACGACCCGTCCGACGCCGATCGTGCGGTGGTCGCGGTGAAGGTGCCCGACAACAAGGGCGAGCACCCGCAGGTCGGGATCAATGACGCCGACGTGGTCTTCGTCCAGCTCGACGGCTACCCCGCGGCGCTGCTGCAGAGCGGCACCCGGCTCGTCCCGGTGTTCCACTCCAGGTACGCCTCGGACGTCGGCCCGGTGCGGTCGATCCGTCCGGTGGACATCCCGCTGCTCTCCCCGGTCGACGCGATCATCGGCAACACCGGTGCCGCCGGCTGGACGCTGCGCTACTTCAAGAAGCACGCCAAGGGACTCGACTACAAGAAGACCTACATGGCGACCAAGGGCACCGGCTCCTACTCGATCGACGGCAGCCGGGTCCGCACCATCAACGGCCAGAAGTACTACGACCGCGCGGTGCTGTGCCACCCCAAGCAGCTGGTCAAGCAGAGCAAGACCAAGACCACCCCGCAGGTGCTCTACTTCCCGTTCGCCACCGGCGACGAGAAGCCGTCCACCGAGGTGTCGGGCAAGGCCGCCTCGACCGTGTCGGTGCCCTGGAAGAAGGGCGACTCCTACAACATGGGCTACTCCTACAGCGAGAAGCAGGGCAGGTACCTGCGCTCGATGCCCTGGGGCAAGCACGTGCTCAAGGACGGCACCCGCGTCTCCACCGACAACGTGCTGGTGATCCAGGCCAAGCAGCACTTCGACCACCACGAGCCGTTCCACGACATCACCGGCAAGAAGGGCACCTTCTACTACTTCCACGGCGGGAAGTACGTCAAGGGCACCTGGACCAAGGGCAAGGACGTCGACTCGCTGTTCGTCTTCACCCTCGACGACGGGACCCCGCTGCGGATGGCCCCGGGCCGCACCTTCGTGGAGCTGCCGCAGGTCAAGACCAAGATCGGCATCAAGGCCTGAGCCCGCCGCGCCGCCGTGGTGTGGCGCGGGTGGGGTTCATGCCATGCTGTCCGCGACAGGGATACTGCCGCAACGGCTGACGGAGGGCCTGATGACTGACCCGGGAGCACCGCGCCCCAAGCGCATCCTGTTCCTGTTCTCCGACACCGGGGGCGGCCACCGGTCGGCCACCGAAGCGCTGATCGAAGCGCTGCACCTTGAGTTCCCCGGCCGCTTCGAGCCGGTCATGGTGGACTTCTTCCGCGACTACTACCCCGCGCCGCTCAACCGTGCGCCGGAGATCTACCCGCCGATGTCGCGGGTGCCGCAGGCGTGGGGGCTGTCCTTCAAGGTTTCCAACAGCCGCAGCCGCACCAACGCGATCACCACCCTCAGCTACCCCTACCTGCGCAAGGCCGCCAAGCGGCTGGTGCGGGAGAACCCCGCCGACCTGATCGTGTCGGTCCACCCGCTGGTGAACAACCACCTGGCACGCGCCATGCGCAAGGCGCCCCGTCCGTTCATCACAGTCGTCACCGACATGGTGTCCACCCACGCGTTCTGGTTCGACCGCCGCGCCGACCTCGTGGTGGTCCCGACCAGGCAGGCCCGCGATCTCGCCGTCGGCTACGGGATCCCGGCCGGCAACCTGCGGGTGGTCGGTCTGCCGGTCAGCGAGCGCTTCCGCGACCCCCTGCCCGACGTGGCGGCGTGGCGGCGCGAGAAGGGCTGGCGCACCGACCTGCCGGTCATCCTCGTGGTCGGCGGCGGTGACGGGCTGGGCGGGGTGAAGCGGATGGCCAAGGCGCTCAACGAGGAGGACCTCAAGGCGAGCCTCGTCGTCATCTGCGGACGCAACGAGGCGCTGCGCGAGGACCTGCTGGCTGTCGACTGGAAGCTGCCGGCCCACATCTACGGGTTCACCCGTGAGATGGCCGAGTTCATGCGAGCCTCGGACATCATGGTGACCAAGGCGGGCCCGGGCAGCATCAGTGAGGCGTTCATCTGCGGCCTGCCGATCGTGCTGTACTCCCGCCTGCCGGGGCAGGAGGACGGCAACGTCGACTACGTGGTGGAGGGCGGTGCCGGGGTGTGGGCGCCGCGCGCCGCGGACGCCCGCGCCGTCTTGAGGCATTGGGTGGCCGACCCGGCGGCACGCGCCGCGGTGGCGCAGGCCAGCCACCGGCTGGCCCGGCCCGACGCCTCCCGGCAGATCGCCCGGCTGATCGCCGAACAGG
>JAEZGC010000330.1 GCA_023437345.1 Actinomycetes bacterium | reverse complement strand
GCCTGGGCGGCCCGCAGCGCCTGCTCCTGCTCGGCGAACCGGTCGGGCACGTCGGTCGCCGGTGCAGGGGCAGCGGGTGGCGGTGCGGCGGGCGGGACGGCAACCGGCGGGTCAACCGGGCACAGCGTCCCCGGGGGCAGCGCCCAGGTGAGTTCGTAGGCGCGTCGCACCACCCAGTCGAGGCCCTCGGCCCGGTTGCCGGCGGTGAGCCGGCGCCACAGCCGCACCATCCCCGGTTCACGGTCAGGTTCGCTGCGCCGCTGGGCGGTCGCGACCCTTGTGTTGATCAGCTGGTCCGACCACAGGTTCGCCAGCAGCGAGACGAGGCGGGCATCGACCGGACGGTCACTGGCCGCCAGCGCCCTGGCCAGCTGGTGGTTGACCTTGAGGGAGTCGAGCCGGGTGCCGGGGGAGAGCACGTGGTGACCGATCTCGTGGGCCAGCACCGACTCCAGTTCGTCGCCGGCGCCCGCGGCCAGCAGCGCCCCGACGTCGACAGTCACCTCAGGCGGGAAGCTGAACCACGCGAAGCTCGGCGGCTGGGGCAGCGAAACGAACACCGGGTCGTGCAGGTGCACCCCCCACAGTCGCTGCGCCGTCTCCCAGGCCTGTCGCCAGTCCAGCCCGGTGACCGTCGGGGTGCTCATCGGTACCCCGTGGGCAGTTCGGCGGGCACGTCGAGGCGCACCAGGTAGGAGTCGGGCCGGACGCTGATCCGCACCCCTGCCGGGTCGGTGTCAGCCCCGCACCGGGGTGCCTCGTCAAGGTCGAGCAGCCGGGCTCCGAACACGTCGGCGTCCAGCTGCCACCAGCGGTCGCCGGCCAGCACCACCCAGCGTCCCGGCAGCCCACCGCTACCGGCCTGCACCGGCGGGGCGAGCCACGGGCCACCCAGGCCGGCGAAGCCGCCGGCGCGTAGCACCTGCCCGAACCCGCGACGGCCGGGCCACCAGTAGGGGTCGAGCTGCTGCAGCTCGCAGAACTCGGCCACCGACCCGGGTGGGAAACCGAGGACCGCCGCCGCAGCGTCGGCGGGCAGCTGCGGCAGCCCGGCCAGCGCCTCCCGCCGCAGGCCGAGCACCCCGCTGCGCCAGCCGGCGACGGCGGCGAGCTTGCGGGCGGACTGCGGCTCCAGCCCTGCGGCCGCCAGGCCGGCGGTAAGGAAATGGGTGAACAACGCCGGGTGGCCGCCCCAGGCCGCAACATTCGCAGTCGCCACCGCGAGATCACCGGCCGGGAAGGGCGGCGCCGGCGTCACGGTCACTGCGAGCCCGTGGTTGACCAGGTGGCCGGGCCCTGACGCGATGCCCACCGGCCTACCGCTTCCCGGCCTGGACCCAGCGCAGGTAGCCGGAGTAGCGCTGGTGCAGGTACTTCAGGGCCGCCAGGTCGTCGAAGTGGCGGCCGTACAGCTTGCCGCCGGAGGCGATGGCCTGCAGTTGCGCCTCGATCGCGGTGATCCGTCGTCCGGTCTCCACCGCGTCCAGCCCTGCCAGGCCCTTGTCGAACTCGGCGAGCAGCCGGCCGACCGGGTCGTCGACCCCGAGGCCGAGCGCGTCGAACTGCCGGTTCGACTCGGTGAAGAGCGACCCGAGCCAGCTGGCCAGGTCGGTGAGCAGTTCGGGCTCCGCGCCGACGTCGAACCTCGGGTGGGTCGGGTTGGGCAGCAGCTTGCCGCGCAGCGCGAACGGCACCACGGCTGCGACGTCGGCCACCCCGACCTCCGGCCGTCCGCGGAACCACGCCATCGCCTTGGCGTACAGGATCAGGCTCTGCAGCGACCTGACCGACAGGCTGTTCAGGGTCTGCGCGCCGAGGTCCACCTGCAGGTCGGCGCCGGTGTTGGCCTCGATCACCTCACCGACCCGGCCACCGGCGGTCGCGACGGTGTCCTTGGTGCGGTACTCGAACTGGCGCCCGGCGTGCTGGGCGAACTCGAAGTGGCTGAAGAAGAACTCCAGCCGCCGCCGCACCGGCGCCGGCAGCGGGACGACCCGGATCTGCGCCAGCATCGCTGACTGCTCGGCGGGGGTGAACACGAGTTCGCCAGGGACGTGGTCCTCGGGCTTCTCGCCCGCCTCCACCCGCGCGACGAGTTCGCTGAAGAACCGGCTGTTGAAGCCGAGCGCGGCGACTGTGACGTCCATCCGGTCCTTGAGCGCCTGGATCACCGGGAAGGTGCCGCCGCCGGCGTCGTCGTTGGCGGTGAAGAACCAGCTCTCCACCCCCGAGTCGGGAGCGGTGCGGAGCACCTGGTCGTGGCTCTCGACGTAGCCCTCGGCGACCATGGTGAGCAGCGCCGACTGGGTCTTGGTCGGGATCCGGTTGTACTCGTCGACGATCTTGACCGGACGGCTCAGCCAGTCCCGCCAGGCGATCCCGATGTCGGTCAGCCGGGAGGCGCTGACCAGGTCGCGGGGCAGCGGGATGCCGACCAGGTCGGAGATCGTCAGCTGCGGCTGGCCCTGCTGGACGCCGCGCCGGACCTCGGCGGGTGCCGACCCGGCCAGCACCCCCATCAGCACCGCAAGGGTGGTCTTGCCGCGGCCAGGGCCGCCGACCAGCAGGCACCGGCCGCCGACCGCGAAGGTGAGCAGTGGCAGCAGCACGTTGGAGGCGAAGGACGGGTCGCGCGGCAGGGTGAGTTCGGCGCCGGCGTCCCCGAGCCGGAACGCCACCGGGGCGCCGTGGCTGAACTCGATGTCGTAGTAGGGCGAGATGACGGCCCGGTTGACCAGCCAGTAGTACGCCCGGCGCAGCTTCTCGTCGAGGTACACCGCCGCCGGCCGGGCGGGGGTGAACAGGTCGTCGGTGGTGAGGGCGTCGACCAGGTCCGCGTCCCCTGTGGTGGGGGAGGCGGACACCTTGCTCCAGCGGTCCGGCACGGTGGTCAGCCTACGGGGGACGGGGAGTTGCGCTGGTCCAGCGGCGCGGCGAATCTCGTCCGCCGGGCGACCGCGTCCGCCACCAGCGGGACGGCGGCAGCCAGCCGCTCGCCGACGGTGCCGGTCAGCTCGGTCCACGGCACCGGGCCGGCGGCGAGGGTGTCGCGGAAGCGCTGCTGCATGGCGTGCCTGATGTGCCGGCCGTCACGGGTGCCGTCATCGGTCCACGCGATCTCGTCGCCGGTCAGCAGGTACAGGTCAGGACGGTGGCCCGCCGCCCGGTCGAGGATGGCGGCCGAGGCGGTGCCGAGATAGCGCTCGTACCACAACGCGGTCGCCAGCACGTCGGTGTCGCACACCACCAGGGGCACCGGGGTGTGGCGCAGCGCGCGGTCCTCCCAGGCCAGCTGGCGCTCGACGATCAGGTGGAACTCGTCAGGCCGCCACGCGGCGGTGAGCCCGCCGGGCCGGGTCAGGGTGTGCTCGCGTCCGTACTCCGGCACCCACGGGGCGCCGAACCGCCCGGCCAGCGCGGCGGCCAGCGTGGTCGAGCCTGTCGACTCCGCCCCCAGCACCACCACCCGCGCGGCGAGGCCGGCGCGGGTGGCGGCGGAGAGCTCGTGCCAGTGCCCGGCGAGGTCGTCGCGCACCGCGGTGCCGGAGACGTTGTTGTCGGTCCGTCTGGGATCGACCTGGACCCAGTCGGCACCGAGTCGGCGGGCCAGTTCCGCGCCGTAGGGGTCGGAGGTGAACACGGCATCAACCGGGGCGTCGAGCAGGCCGCGGATCGGCACCAGGTGGGCCTGCCAGGCCTCCTCGGACGCGTAGTCGACCTCGGCATCGTCGATAGTGCCGACCACCCGGGCGGTCGGGTGGTCCTCGGCCAGCCACGCCATCCGGTGCTCGAGCGGGATGGACTCCACGCTCGCCGCCAGGACCTCGACGGTAACCCTGCGGCAGCGTCGCAGCGCGGTGCGGATCAGGTGGTGGTGGCCGGCGTGGGGCGGGTAGAACTTGCCTAGGACGAGCCCGTGGCGGAACTGGGGTTCAGGCATGGCTGGGCTCCGCGATGGCGTCGGGGACGCCGGGGCGCCGGGCGATGGCGCGCCAACTGAGGTAGCCGGTGACGCACAGCACGGCGAAACCGGCGTAGAGCACCGCGGTCAGGACAAGGCCGCTGACCGCGTACAGCCAGACATAGCCGAGGTCGACGCCGATCCACACGAACCAGGTCTGGAGCCACTTGCGGTTGAGCATGTACTGGGCGACCAGGCTGCCGGCGGTCGCTGC
This sequence comes from Actinomycetes bacterium, assembly GCA_023437345.1. Lineage (GTDB taxonomy): Bacteria > Actinomycetota > Actinomycetes > Propionibacteriales > Propionibacteriaceae > Propionicimonas. The sequence continues at coordinate 6,256 of JAEZGC010000330.1, read as the reverse complement.
CGCATCGGGCAGCGGGACCGCCGAGTCGGTGAAGGTCGACAACACCCAGAACAGCAGGCCGGCCGCGGCCAGTCCGGCCAGCAGCAGGTGGAGGAGGCGATTTGGGGGAACCGACCCTATGTAGTGGACGTCCTGCTCGGCGCCGCGCGTCCACCGCAGCCAGCCGTGCACGGCAAGGACGCCGAAGACGACTTGGAGCCCGGCTGTGGCGTACAGCCCGTTGGCGGCGAACAGCCACACGAAGACCAGGTTGTTCGCCAGCCCGATCGGGTAGTTCCAGACATTGCGCAGCACCGCCAGGACGACGCAGATCGCGCCGGTGCCGAAGCCCAGCACCTCGGTCCAGTTCGTCGCCAGCCACTCAAGCACGCGGGTAGCGTACGGCCTCGGCAGGTGCTAACCGGCCCGGCGGACTAGACGTCGACGGTGCCGTGCTCACCGCCGCGGGGCGGCTCGCCGGTGATCGCGGCCTTGGCCAGGCCCAGCACCCGCACCACCGGGTTGCCGCCGTCCCAGTACTCTCCCGAGCTGACGGTGACGTCGAGGATCACGTTCTCGGGATCCTCGGGCTCGCCGGCGTACGCCTCGGTGAGGCGGTCCCACAGTTCACGCTTGGCGGTGACGTCGCGGCTGACGCTGCCGGTGCCCGACAGGGAGACGTAGCTGCCGCCGTCCATGATGGAGAGGTTGACCTGCTGCCCCTCGGACTGGGTGGTCACCTCATTGGACTCCTGGGTGATGAAGCGGAACACCCAGTCATCGGTCTCCTGGATGGTCATCGGGCGGCTGACCAGCGAGCCGTCGTCGGAGACGCTGGTGAGCATGGCGAAGCGTTGCCCGGTCACGAGCTTGCGGAGTTGTTCGGTATGTTCAGTGGTCATCGGTGACCCCTTCCGATTGATCGCGAGATCCCAGCCTAGGAACGAGAACCAAACCCGCAGGAGGTGTGCCGACGCCTTGACTGATTCGAACAGGTGTTCGAAGATGGAGTGGTGTCAGTAGCTGCCGAACTCCCCGCCGGGGACGTCCTGCAGCGGTTGCGCGCCACCACCGGCCCTGGCCGGGTCCAGCACCTGGTCCCGGCCCCGCCGGAGCTGGCCGGGCTGCTGCCGGAAGGGGGACTGCGGCCCGGCTCCGCCTACTCGGTGGCCGGCGGAGCGCTGCTGCTGGCGCTGCTCGCCGAACCGTCGGCGGCAGGCTCGTGGTGCGGGGTGGTGGGCATCCCCGAGCTGTCCGCCGAGGCGGCCCGTAGCGCCGGGGTGGCGCTCGACCGGCTCGCCCTGGTGCCACACCCGGGGGAGCGCTGGTTGTCGGTGGTCGCGGCCCTTGCCGAAGTGCTGCCGGTGGTCGCGGTCCGTCCTGCCGCCCGGGTGCGGGACGCCGACGCCGCCCGGCTTGCCGCCCGGTTGCGGGAACGGTCGACGGTGCTGCTGGTCTGCGGTGACTGGCCACGGGTCGAGGCCTCGGTGGGGCTGCGCCGGGCCCGCTGGGACGGGCTGGGCCAGGGCCGCGGCTACCTGACCGGCCGCGAGGTCGAGGTCACGGTCACCACCCGCCACACCCCGGTGCCGCGCGCCGTGCGGCTGCGGCTGCCCGACCAGGCCGGCAGGCTGGCTGCGGCTGCTGCGGCCCCCACGGAGCTGAGGGTGGCGGGCTGATGTCGGCCACTGCGGCACCCACGAGGTGCCTTGCCCTGTGGTTCCCGGACTGGCCGGTGGCGGCCTGGCAGCGTGCAGAGAGCCTGCCCGACACCGGCCGGCTGGCGGTAGTCGAGGCGAACCAGGTGGTGGCCTGCTCGGCCGCCGCACACGCCGAGGGGGTGCAGCCCGGCCAACGCCGCCGGGAGGCGCAGTCGCGCTGCCCGGACCTGCAGGTGGTGGCTGCCGACCCGGTCCGCGACCAACGCCAGTTCGCCCCGCTGGTCGACCGGATCGAGCAGGTGGCCCCCGGGGTACAGGTGGTCCGGCCCGGGCTGGCCACGCTGCGGGTGCGAGGCCCCGCCCGCTACTACGGCGGCGAACGGCAGGCCGCCGACGCGCTGCTCGGGTCGCTCGGCGACCTGGGCGTCAGCGGGGGCCGGGCCGGGGTCGCCGACGGCCTGTTCACCGCCGAACAGGCGGCCCGCGACGCCGACCCGGTGCTGGTGGTCCCCCCGGGAGCGGCTGCCGACTACCTGGCGCCACTGCCGGTCAGCCGGCTGGGTGACACCGAGCTTGCCGGCCTGCTGCCCCGGCTGGGGATCCGCCGGCTCGGTGACTTCGCTGCACTGGACGCGGCCAGCGTCCGGGACCGGTTCGGGGACCACGGAGCGAGGCTGCACGCCCTGGCTGGCGGGCTCGACTCCCGTGGCGTCACCCCGCGGGTACCGCCGCCCGAGTTGGCCCGGCAGGTCGACTTCGAGCCCGCCCTGACCCTTGTCGAACAGGTGGCGTTCAGCGTCCGGGCCACCGCCGAGAGCTTCATCGCCGGGCTGGCCGCCGCCAACCTGGTGTGCACCGAACTGCTGGTCCGGCTTGCCGCCGAGGAGGGCGAGCACAGCGACCGGGTGTGGCTGCACCCGGCCTGCTTCGACGCCGCCGCCGTCGTCGACCGGGTGCGCTGGCAGCTGCAGGCGGCCGCCGGCACCACCATCGGCAGCGGGCTGGTCAGGGTTCGGCTCGAGCCTGTGGCGGTGGACGGGCTGGCCGGCCACGCCCCCGGCCTGTTCGGCTCCGGCGCCGACGAGAAGGTGCACCACGTGCTGTCCAGGGTGCAGGCGATGCTCGGCCACGAGGGCGTCCTCACCCCGGTGGTGGGCGGCGGCCGGTGGCTGGCGGAGCGGCAGGTGCTGGTGCCGTGGGGTGACCGGACCGTGGTGGCGCAGCCGGCCGAACGGCCCTGGCCGGGAAGCCTGCCCGACCCGCTGCCGGCTACCGTCTTCCCCGACCGGCGCCGGGTCGAGGTGGTCGACGCCGACGGCGTCCGGGTGCGGGTGGACGACCGGCTGCTGCTGACCGGCACCCCCGCTGTGCTGACCGTCGGTGCCGCCCGGCTCCGGCTGGCCGGCTGGGCCGGCCCTTGGCCGGTGGCCCAGCGGGGCTGGGATCCGGGGCGGTCCAGCAGCGGCTGCCGCTTCCAGGTCGCCGACGACACCGGCGGGGCCTGGCTGCTGGTGCTGGACGCCGACGGGTGGTGGGCGGAGGGCAGGTACGACTGATGGCGTACAACAACCCGCCGATCCCGTGGTCCCAGCTGGAAGGAACGCTGTCGGGCCGCAAGCCTGCCGAGGCGGAGGCCCCGTTCTCCTGGAAGCGGGGTCCGTACCAGCCACCGCCGATCGAGCGGCCGTCCGACCCCGTCCCGTACGCCGAACTGCACGCCCACTCGTCCTTCTCCTTCCTCGACGGCGCCTCCGGGCCTGCCGAACTGGTGGAGGAGGCCGAGCAGCTCGGACTGCACGGACTGGCGCTGACCGACCACGACGGCCTGTACGGCATCGTCAGGTTCGCCGAGGCTGCCGAGACCACCGGGGTGAAGACTGTCTTCGGCGCCGAGCTCTCGCTCGACCTGCCGTCGCCCCAGACCGGCAACCCCGACCCGGTGGGGACCCACCTGCTGGTGCTGGCCGACGGGGAGGAGGGCTACCACCGGCTGGCCGGCGCCCTCACCCACGCCCAGCTGGCCGGACGCGAGAAGGGCCGCCCGGTCTACCACCTCGACGACCTCACCGAGCGGGCGGCCGGTCACTGGGTGGTGCTGACCGGTTGCCGCAAGGGGGCGGTCCGGCAGGCGCTGCAGGCGTCCGGACCGGCGGCGGCCAGGCGTGAGCTGGCCGATCTCACCGAGCGGTTCGGACGGGTCTTCGTCGAATTGACCGACCACGGCCACCCGCTCGACACCAGCCGCAACGACGCGCTCGCGGCGATCGCCGCCCGGGCCGGTGTCGGGGTAGTGGCGACCGGCAACGTCCACTACGCCCACCCGGCGCGGCACCGGCTGGCGCAGGCGGTGGCGGCGATCCGGGCCAACCGCAGCATGGATGACCTGGACGGCTGGCTGCCCGCGGCCGGGACCGCCTTCCTGCGCTCGGGGGCCGAGATGCGGGCCAGGTTCGGCAACTACCCGGGGGCCGTGGAGCTGACAGTCGAGCTGGCCGACCAGCTGGCCTTCCCGCTGCGCCGGGCGAAGCCGGCGCTGCCCCGGCAGGAGGTGCCCGCCGGCCACACCCCGATGTCGTGGCTGCGCCACCTGGTCTGGCAGGGTGCCGCGACCAAGTACCCCGACCTTGACGAGGCGGCCCGGCAGCGGATCGAGCACGAACTCGACGTGATCGAGGCCAAGGACTTCCCCGGCTACTTCCTGATCGTGCACGACATAGTCGCCGAGGCGCGCCGCCGCGGCATCCTGTGCCAGGGCCGCGGCTCGGCGGCCAACTCGGCGGTCTGCTACCTGCTCAACATCACCGCCGTGGACGCCATCTTCTACGGGCTGCCGTTCGAGCGGTTCCTCTCCTCGCTGCGGGAGGAGGAGCCCGACATCGACGTCGACTTCGACTCCGACCGGCGCGAGGAGATCATCCAGTGGGTCTTCGACAGGTACGGACGCGAACGCGCCGCCCAGGTCTGCAATGTCATCCAGTACCGGCCCAAGAACGCCGTCCGCGACATCGCCAAGGCCCTCGGCTACGGCCCCGGCCAGCAGGACGCCTTCTCCCGGCAGGTGGAGCGGTGGGGCGGCCCGGTCACGTCCAATGCCGACAACGACATCCCGCCGGCGGTGGCCGACCTGGCCACCCAGCTGTTGAAGGCGCCCCGGCACCTGGGGATCCATTCCGGCGGCATGGTGCTCACCGAGCGTCCGGTGGGGGAGGTGGTGCCGATCGAGCACGCCAGGATGGCCGACCGGACGGTGATCCAGTGGGACAAGGACGACGCCGCCTGGATGGGGCTGGTGAAGTTCGACCTGTTGGGGCTGGGCATGCTCGCCGCCCTGCAGTACTGCTTCGACCTGATCCGCGGCGCGACCGGGGAGCAGTGGGAGCTGGCCACCCTGCCGAAGGAGGAGAAGGCGGTCTACGACATGCTGTGCCGGGCTGACTCGATAGGGGTCTTCCAGGTCGAGTCCCGCGCCCAGATCGGGCTGCTGCCCCGGTTGCAGCCGCGCCGGTTCTACGACCTGGTGATCCAGATCGCGCTGATCCGGCCCGGGCCGATCCAGGGCGGCGCCGTCCACCCGTTCGTCAGGCGCAAGCTGGGCCGCGAGCCGGTGACCTACGCCCATCCCAAGCTGGAGCCGGTCCTGGCGCGGACCCTGGGGGTACCGGTCTTCCAGGAGCAGCTGATGCAGATGGCGATGGCTGTGGGGGAGTGCTCGGGGGAGGACGCCGACCTGCTGCGCCGCGCGATGGGGTCCAAGCGCGGGCTGGAGCGGATCGAGGTGGTGCGGGAGCGGCTGTACGCCGGGATGGCCCGCAACGGGCTGGTCGGGGACGCTGCCGACACCATCTACCGCCAGATCCAGGCCTTCGCCAATTTCGGGTTCGCCGAGTCGCACTCGCTGAGCTTCGCGCTGCTGGTGTACGCCAGTTCGTGGCTCAAGCTCCACTACCCGGCGGCCTTTCTCGCCGGGTTGCTGCGGGCCCAGCCGATGGGCTTCTACTCTCCCGAGACGTTGACCGCCGACGCCCGCCGGCACGGCGTCGAGGTGCTGCGGCCCGACCTGCACCGGTCAGGTGTGGATGCCGGCCTGGAGCCTTTGGGTGAGGCCGGCGGGGCGTCCGGCCTCGATTCCTGCCTCTACCGGCACCAGCCGACGGTGGGTGAGTTCGACCCGTCCGCCCCGGACGAGGGGGCCGCCCACCGGCGCGACTGCAGGTTCGCGGTGCGGCTGGGGCTGGCCGACGTGCGCGGGATCGGTGCCGAGGTGGCGGGACGGATAGTCACCGGGCGGGCCGCCGGTGGCCGGTACCGGTCGATGGAGGACCTCGCCCGGCGGGCCGGGGTCACCGAGGCGCAGCTGGCGTCGCTGGCCACCGCCGGCGCTTTCGAGTGCCTGGGGCTGAGCCGTCGGCAGGCGCTGTGGCGGGCGGGGACGGCAGCCCTCGACCAGGCGGACAGCCTGCCCGGCACCATGTCGGCGCTGCAGCCACCACTGTTCAGCGACCCGAGTCCTTTCGAGGTGCTGGCCGACGACCTGTGGGCGACCGGGGTCTCGACCAGTGACCACGTGATCAGCCACGTCCGTGACCGGCTGACTGCCCGCGGCGTGCTCAGCTCGG
>JAEZGC010000263.1 GCA_023437345.1 Actinomycetes bacterium | reverse complement strand
CCGCCCGGACGACCGAGCCGGCACCCGCGCAGCCGGCTGCCCAGCCGGCCGCACCGGCGCGGGCAGCTGCGCCGGAACCCGTCGCCGGTGGTGGCGAGTTGCTGGGAGATGCCCGGGCCCGGCGACTTCGGGTCGCCACCGCGAAGGTGATGGACGCCAGCGCGGTGATCCCGCAGTTCACCGCGTATCGGGTGCTCGACCTGAACCGGCTGGCGAAGGCCCGCAAGGCCTCGTTGAAGGGCGTGAGCTGGACCTCCATCCTGGTGCGCGCCTACGCGATGGTGCTTCGCGAGTACCCACAGCTGAACGGCACCTGGACCGGCCAGGGCGTGCGGCCCAACGTTCACGTCGGAGTGTCCCTCGCCGTCGACACCCCGTCAGGGCTGCTGGCGCCGGTGCTCACCGATCCGGATAGGTCGTCGCTGCGGGAACTTGACCGCCGGCTGCGCGAGCTCGCGGAGGCGGTCAAGGCCGGCCGGGTCGACCCGGACCTGCTGACCGGCGGAACCGGGACCGTCTCCAACCTGGGAGGGATGGGGGTCGACAGGTTCAACGCGCTGCTCACCCCGCCGCAGACCACCGCCCTCTCGCTGGGCACGGTCAGCGTCCGGCCGGTTTTCTCCGGTGACTCCGAGATCGTTCCGCAAACCTGCTGCGAAGTTGGACTGACCATTGATCATCGCAGCGCCGACGGCGCGGATGCTGCGCGCGCGCTGCAAACAATGCAGGATTACCTCGACGATCCATTCCTGTTGCTCGCTTAGGGCAGTGGGGCGGATGCCCATCGAAACGGAGAACAATGAAGCGAGTACTCATCATCTGTGGCACCGGGATCGCGACGTCGACGGTCGTGGCCAGCAAGGTGCGCGAGCACCTCGAGCAGGCGGGCATTCCGGCCGTCGTCGACCAGGGCAAGGTCATGGACCTTGTCAGGGGGGAAGCAAACGCGGACCTCATCGTCGCCACCACTGATATCCCGGCGTCGGTCAAGATTCCGGTCGTGCGTGCCATAGCACTGCTCACCGGTTTTGGGGAAGAGGCTGTCTACCAAGAAATCGACAACCACCTGCAATAGCACCGGCGCATTCCGCGTAGTTCCTGTCTTTCGAAGTATCGGCTGTACCAGCGAAGAATCCAACGGGCTCGAAGGAGAGCATCATGCAAGAGGTACTTGCAGCAATCTCGCAGTACATCACTGATCTGGGACCGAGCGTCGTCCTACCGATCCTCATCACGATCTTCGGCCTCGCACTCGGGCTGAAGTTCGGCAAGGCGTTCCGCGCCGGCGTCACGATCGGTATCGGCTTCATCGGTATCAACCTTGTGATCGGCCTGCTCGGCGGCCAGGTAGGCCCGGCCGCACAGGCGATGGCCACCAACTTCGGCGTCCAGTTGTCGGTGGTCGACGTCGGCTGGCCGTCCTCGGCGGCGATCGCGTTCGGCTCCACGATCGGCGCGATCATCATTCCGCTCGGTCTGGTGGTGAACATCCTGCTCCTGGTCATCGGCTTGACCCGGACCCTCGACATCGACCTGTGGAACTACTGGCACTCGGCCCTGATCGGCGCCATCGTCGCGGCGATCACCGGCAACTACTGGCTCGGCATTCTCTCGGCGGCGATCCACCTCGCCGTGATCCTGAGCATGGGCGACATCACCGCACCGGTGGTGCAGAAGTACTTCAACCTGCCCGACATCTCGTTCCCGCACGGCACCTCCGCCCCGTACGGCCTGCTCGCCCTGCCGCTCAACTGGCTGTTCGACAGGATCCCCGGCCTGAACAAGCTGGACGCCACGCCGGAAGCCATCCAGAAGCGCTTCGGGATCTTCGGCGAGACGCTGATGATGGGCCTCTTCCTCGGCCTGGTGATCGGCATCCTGGCCTTCCCGTTCCGGGAGCCGGGCGCCGACATCATCAAGATCCTCACCCTGGCGATCTCGCTGGCCGCGGCGATGTTCCTGCTGCCCCGCATGGTCGCGATCCTGATGGAGGGTCTGCTGCCGATCTCCGAGGCCGCCCGCCAGTTCGTCCAGAAGCGGTTCCCGGGCCGCAAGTTCTACATCGGCCTCGACTCCGCGGTGGCCGTCGGCCAGCCGTCGGTGATCGCCACCTCGCTGATCCTGGTGCCGATCACCCTCCTGCTGGCGATCGTGCTGGCTCCGCTGGGCAACCAGGTCCTCCCGTTGGTCGACCTGGCCACCATTCCGTTCATCGTGGCGGTGATGGTCGCCATCTTCCGTGGCAACATCATCCGATCGGTGATCGGCGGGACGATCCTGATCGGCCTCGGCCTGTTCATCGCCACCTGGGTGGCGCCGGCGTTCACCCGGATCGCTGTCGACTCCGGCTTCGAGCTCGGCGAGGGCCAGACCACCATCTCGTCGCTGGTCGACGGCGCCAACCCGCTCACCGGCCTGTTCATGCTGGCCGCCAACGGCGGGGTGATCGGCGTCGTGGTCGCGGCGCTGGCCTGCCTGGCCTTCGTGATCGGCACGAAGTTCCTGCTCGACCGCCGGGACCGGCAGGAGCCGGCTCCCGAGGCCGAGCCGGTGGCGAAGGTCTGACCGGGGCGATGCGTGATGCCTGACGGGTCAGCATTCGGCCTCCTCCCCGGCTGCGCGCTGTGCAACCTGCCGGCGGCGGACTGGGAGGAGGCGCTGGCCCGGCTGGCCGGGGCGGCCCTTGCAGCCCGCCCCGGCCGCCCCCCCCACGTCGGGGCCGTGGTCGAGC
>JAEZGC010000200.1 GCA_023437345.1 Actinomycetes bacterium | reverse complement strand
ATAACCCAGAGGTCACAGGTTCAAATCCTGTCCCCGCTACGAAATGGCGGCCCTCACCATGTGAGGGCCGTTTTCGCATCCCCGGGTGGTTCGGCGCACCGCCACCGCGACCGCCGAGCGATGATCGCCTGGGGACAGGGAACGGCCCCGCAGCGCCGCAGCGCCACGGGGCCAGTCCCCCGACTCACGTCACCTGAGCCGGAAGTTGGCCGTCAGGCTGGAGCCGTCGTCAGTGGTGAGGACCACCTGGTAGCAGGTGGGCAGGACAACCTTCTTGCCCTTGACCTTCACGGGCTTGGGCAGCTTGGGGGTCTTCCAGTTCTGGTGGTACGCGCCGCTGGAGTACTTGAGCCGGAATCCCTTCTTCGCCGAGGCCACCGGGACCGCCGACCCGAGCGGGGCGAGCGTCGTGCACTCGACCTTCTGGGCGGTCAGGGTGGACACCACGCTGGTCGACTTCCGCTTGGTGGCGCCCTGGTAGACCTTGAACTTCAGCGGCACCGTCGAGCCGGCCTTGACCTTGTTGACGGTGTTCATCTTGACCGGCTTGTAGAACCCCTTGAGCGTCCACGCGGTCACCGTGTACGCGCGGGTCTCCACTGTGGTGATGGTCCCGTCCGAGGTGGTGGCGGTCGCGGTCAGGAGGTGGGGGCCGACGGCGGTGTCGTAGCCGGTGACCACGCAAAGGACCGGAACCAGGTCCTCGGTGGCCACGCAGGTGGGGGCGGCCGGAACCTCGCCGAAGACGTAGCTGGCGCCATCGGTGATCGAGCCCTGCCAGGTGATCACCGGGGCGGAGGCCGCACGGGCCGGGGTGAGGGTGAGGACGCTGAGCGCGAGCGCCAGCGCGGCGCCGAGCAACGTTCTGGCCCAGGGGGGACGGGTCATGGTTTCCTCTTTCGAGATCAGGCTTCACGACAGGCCGACTGGACCTGCCAATCGGATAACCGCCGCCCACCGGCGTTTCGTTACGCGCACGTGTCAGGCGGTCCGTCATCGAAAAGGGAGCGCTGCGGCGTAACGTCAGTGACGCGCCGCGCGGTTTCCTGAGCGGAGGTGGTGATGAAACCAAGCGAGTCCGACGTGTCCCGCCTGCTGGCCGGAGAACGCCCTGTGGATGACCCGGGGCTGAGCGAGGTCGCGGGCTTCCTCGCCGACCTTCGGCAGGCCTACCCACCGGCCTCTGTCGAGGGGGTGCGGGAATCCCACCTGGCAGCGATAGCGCAGCATGCGCGCCACCAGCCCGCACCCCCCTCGCGTCGGCGACGGGTCGCCCACCGCCGGACGGCTGTCGTGTCGCTGGCCGCCTTCAGCGTGTTCACCGCGGGGGTCGGCGTCGCAGCCGCGATGGGCGTCGACCCGTTGACCGTGCTGCCAGGACTCCGGCTTGGTCCGCCGACGGCGGCCCGTTCGGCGACCCCGCAGCCTCCCGCTTCCCCATCAGCTCCACCCAGCGCCGCCCCACCCGCCGGCCCGCGGCAGCAACCACCCGGCGTCGGGGTGAGTAGCAGCCGCAGGCCAACCCCGATGCCGTCGGCCGGGAGCCCCACCAAGGGCGATCCGTCCTGGAACAACGGCAGGTCGGACGAGGCGAAGGCGGAACACAAGCCGACCGCCATGCCGACCCAGGCCAAGAACGACAAGGCGAACAATGACAAGGCGAAGCCACCCGCCAAGGGCAGGGCCAGCCAGAACCCGACGCCACCGTCCAAGCGCGGACGCACCGACGGCTGACCGTGCCCGCAACCGCTGGAGGTGATGGCCGGTCCGCGTGAGAGCCGCAGGGTCGAGCTGCAGGGTGTGCGCCGACAGGTGCCCGCCAGTCGGCTCCGACCGACCAGTCAACGGGTCCCGTCCGGGCAGGGCGGGCCATCGGTGCTGCCAGGACGGGGGCTGACGTGGCGATCGGCGACCGGTTCCCCGACGTCCTTGCCGCGGCCGGCGACGGCGCCGAGTGGGCGTGGGCCGAGCTGTACGAGGAGTTCGCCCCCGGCCTGCTGCGCTTCATCGCCAGCCAGGGCGCCACCGAGCCTGAGGACTGCCTCGGCGAGTGCTTCGTCCAGCTGGTGCGCAACCTGCCCGGCTTCTCCGGCGACGAAGCCTCCTTCCGCGCGTGGCTCTACCTGCTGGCGCGCAACCGGGTGGTCGACCAGTGGCGGGCTGCCCGTCGCCGCCCGGCGAGCCCGTCCGGGGACCTGGTCGCCCTGCCCGACCGGCGCCGCCACGAGTCGGCCGACGCCCGGCTGGCCCGGCACGGCGCTGTCGATGACATCCTCGCCCAGCTCACCCCCGACCAGCGTGCAGTGCTCGTCCTGCGGGTGCTGGACGGCTTCAGCGTCGCAGAGACCTCAGGCATCCTGCGTCGGACCGAGGGTGCGGTCCGCGTCCTGCAACACCGCGCCATCAAGAACCTGCGGCACAGCCTGCAGTCCATGGAACGCGCCTGACCTCCTGAGGCTGCAACGAATCGGTTCTCTCGCGAGTAGGTTCTACATGGCGAAGGGAGCGGTGGCGGCGGTGCGCGTGAACCCTGACCGGTCCGACGGCCCGTCCGACTACGAGCGGTTCGTGTTCGAGAACTCGGTCGCGCTGCAGCGCTTCGCCTACCTGATCACGGGAGACCCGGAGGACGCGCGCGACGCCGTCCAGGACGCACTGCTCGGCGCTTATCCGCGCTGGGCGTCACTCGCGGGCGACCCCGGACCCTATCTGCGGCGCAGCATCGTCAACGCCCACCGGACGCGCTGGCGCAAGCACCGCCGTGAGACGCCGGTCGCTGACGCCCGGGTGGTTCCCGATCGGCCCTCCGGCACCGACGGCGTCCTCGACCAGCTGGTGCTGGACAGGTTGTCGAAGCAGCTCCCCCACCGGCAGCGGGCGGCGCTCGTGCTCCGCTTCTATGAGGACCGCAGCTTCGCCGAGATCGCGGACGTGCTCAACTGCGCCGAGGCTTCGGCACGGTCCCTCGTCCATCGCGCGCTGGCCGACCTGCGACGCCGCCTGGAAGGAGGCTCCGATGAGTGACCGTGACGACACCTCGGCCGACGATCCGCTGGCCCACGCCCTTCGCGCGATGTACACCAGTCAGGCCGAGGCGGCAGAGTTCGAGCCGCTCGAGATCCCGGCAGCGACAGCGGCCCGCCACTGGTCGCGCCGTCGGCGATCCGGTCTCTTTCTCGCCGCGGCTGCGGTCACCCTGGTGGCCGGGGCCGGGGCACTCGTGGCCCAGCCCTTGCTGCGGCCGCCGCCGGTCCCCGCGTCCCCCGCACCCGGCGACCCGACCCAGGAAGCGACCCCCGCACCCACCCGCACCCCGTTCACCGGAGGGGGCGGCTGGTCGTGGACCGAGCGCGCGCGGACGCCGCTGGCCGAGTTCGACATGTCCAACGCCATCAGCATTGATGGGGTGGACTACTACGTCACCATGCTTCGAAAGGGAGCCGGAGAGCCGCCCGCCGACTGCCTGCTGGTCCAGATCCACCGGTACCTGCCGGAGTCGGGCAGTTGGGAGGAGCAGGGCCAGAGCCCCGCCCCGCCGGACGGACTGTGCCCCTTCCAACCCGTCGCGTACGGCGGGGACCTGTACGTCACCCTCTACGACGGCGGGCCTGTCACGGAGATCGCCGGGTGGCATCTCGGCGAGACGAACCCCGTCCTCGTCTACCGGCCTGCCACCGGGAGCTGGACGCTGTCCGACCCCTTCCCGACCCGCCCGCATGCCTACCTGCAGGAGCACTGCGTCCCGCTGCCGACCGGCATGTTCTGCGCGGAGACGACAACCGGCGATGCGTTCACTGGGCGGTACGAGGTCCTCGACCTCCCCGCCAGGACCTGGCGGGAGGGGACGTCGGCCGACCTTGCGTCCATCCCGGTCAGTCCGATCGGCGACATCCCCCGCCGTGTCACCGTGGAGGGTCGCTCGCTCGTCCTCTTCACCACCAGCCCCGTGCTTCGCTCCGAAGCGCCGGGCGAGATGACGGTGTTCCTGCTCGACCCGGAGAGCGGCGCGATAGTGCTGCGGACGAGCCGGGAACTGACGTTCGGACAACTCGAGGCGATCCGCGATCCGCAGGTGGTGGCGCCGGGCCTGCTGTACGGCGGCCCGGAAACCGTCCATGACGAGCTCGCCACTGCGACCTTCCTCGACCTGCGGACCGGCGAGTGGTGGGACGTGGCAGTGCCCGGGCCATCGCCCTACCCGGCGGACATCAACGACTCGTTCAACCACCTCGACTCCGCAGCCTGGGCCAAGCGCGTCTGGGGTGACGAACTGGCAACCTATGCGGTCATCCGCGACTACCTCTACGACCCGCTCCAGGACCGCTGGATCGTCCTCCCCGTGGTGGCCGTCCCACCGCCGGACGTCGACCCGCCGGAGGGGGACGAGGTGCAGGTCTACGTCTGGTACGGCAGCGGCCCGCTGAAGTGCGACTACCGAGCCGAGAAGCCGTGCTACGAACTGCGGGCTGACCAGTTGGCCCGGGTGGCCCAGGACCTCACCCACGAGCAGGTCATGGCACGACCCACCACTGTGCGCTGACTCAGCGCCGCCCGGGCCGGCGCGGCGGTATGCCGCAGCGTGGCCAGGACGCGGGTGCCGGGATCCGGGCCTCCCGCGGCGGAGTGACATGCTTTGCGTAGACCCGCCAGAAGGGGTGTTGCGTGTCGGTGCCGGCTCGTAGCGTGAGGCCCATGTCCCTCGCGCAACTCGCCTCCACCCTCGACGGCACCCTCGACGGCACCCTCGTCCTGCCCGACTCCGCCGACTTCGCAACGTCCCGGCTGTTCCACGGCCGGTCCGGCGACCCCGCCGCGGTGGTCCACGCCGCAGGGGTGGACGACGTCGCCGCGGCGGTCCTCGCGGCCCGGGCCGAAGGACTGCCGGTCGCCGTCCGCGGCGGCGGCCACGGCATGTGGGAGTCGCTGCCCGGCGCGCTGGTGATCGACCTGTCCGCGCTCGACGCCGGCGAGCCGGACGAGGATCCGGACCCCGGCGCCGCCGGGACCCGGCTGGTCAGGATCGGCGGCGGCGCGACCTGGGGCACGGTGGCCGAGACGCTGGGCGAGCGCGGGCTGGCGATCAGCTCCGGCGACACCCGCTCGGTCGGGGTCGGCGGCCTCACGCTCGGCGGCGGCATCGGGTGGGTGGTGCGCGCCTGGGGCCTGGCCCTCGACCAGCTGGTCGGCGCGCAGCTCGTCACCGCCTCGGGCGACATCGTGGAGGTGTCGGACCAGACCCAGCCCGACCTGTTCTGGGGCTTGCGGGGCGGCGGCGGCAACCTCGGCGCCGTCACCAGGTTCGACTTCCTGGCGCACCCGCTGGAAGGTGTGGTGCACGCCTCGATCGACCTCGACCCGGCCGGGCTGCGGGACGCCCTGCGCGGCTTCCGGGACGTCATGCGCTCCGCGCCGCGGGAACTCAACGCCTCGCTGCTGCGCACCCCGGCGTTCGGGCCGGAGATGCCGTCGCGGACGGTGATCGAGGTGCTGTGGGCCGGCACCGACGAGGCCGCCGCCAGGGCTGCCTTCGCCCCGCTCCTCGACCTGCCTGGCGTGGTGTCCGCCGAGGTGGCGCCGGGCGCCTATGCCGACGTGCTGCAGGAGGCCCCCACCCCGCCGCCGGGCATGCCGATGCCGGTGATCGTCGACGAGAACGGCTGGTTCGCCTCACTCGACGACCAGGTGATCGACGCCCTGCTGGCTGCCGGTGAGGCTGCGGGCGCCCAGATGCTGCTGGTCCGCTGGCTGGGCGGCAGGTTCGGCGAGGTCGACCCGGACGCCACGGCGGTGTCGTTCCGCGCCGCCGAGGCGTTCGCGATGACCGCCGCGCTGCTGCCGCCGGGGGCCCCGGCGTCCGACATCGCCGCGCTCAGGGCCCTCCTCGCCCCGTTCGCGGAGCACTCGCTGGGCACCTACGGCAACTTCACCAACTCGGTCGAACCTGGCCTGGCCAACCGGATGTACTCCCCGAAGGCCGTCCAACGACTGCGGGCGCTCAAGCGGGAATGGGACCCCGACAACGTCTTCTCCCGTAACCACAACGTGGCACCCGCCACGCCCTGAGTATCGAGGGGATGGACGGATGACGATTCGCAGCTACTACGAGGAGTCCTACGACGAGGACGCTCGCCTGGCCGACGGCCCACTGGAGTGGGTGCGCAGCAAGGAACTGATCGCCAGGGTCCTGCCCGGGCGGGGTCGGGTGGCGGACATAGCGGGCGGTACCGGTCGGTACGCGGCCTGGCTCGCCGGGCTGGGTCACCAGGTGAACCTGCTCGACCTCGTGCCGAGCCATGTGGCCCGGGCCCGTGACCGGGCAGCCGCAGCGGGCGTTGTTGTGGACTGCGTCCAAGGTGACGCCCGCGCCCTGCCGTGGGCTGACGAGACGTTCGACGTGGTGCTGGTGATGGGCGCGTTGTACCACCTCCAGGAACGCTCCGATCGAGTCGCATGCCTGCGCGAGGCTCACCGGGTGCTGAAGCCGGGCGGAGCGCTGGCCGCCGCCTACGTCAGTCGGTGGGCGTCGCTGTTCGACGGCTATCGGCACGGCCTCGTCGCCGATCCCCGGTTCGTCGAGATCCTCGACAGGGACCTGGTGAGCGGGCACCACGAGAACCCGACCGGGCCGCCGACGTGGTTCACCACTGCCTACTTCCATACCCCCGGCGAGATCGGTCCGGAACTGGCCGACGCCGGCTTCGCCGAGACCACGGTGCTGGCGGTGGAGGGCTTCACCTCGGCCTGCGGTGTCCCCGCGGAACTGCAGACCCCGGAAGGCATGTCGACGGTGCTGCGCCACATCCGGCTGACCGAGGCCGAGCCCGCAGTACTGGGAGTGTCCTCGCACTTCATGTCGCTGTCCCGGAAGGCCTGGCCAACCCCGGGTTGAGCGGGTTCGGGAGCCGGGTGTCGGGTCGAGAACCTCCGGCCGGCCGGAAGCTCGGCGGCCGCCCGCGGGGAATACCCCGGGCGGCGAATGGCTTGATCCCGGTGAGCCACGGAGGACCTGATGACCAACCTGCAGCACTTCGAAGCCCGCACCCTGGCGGGCAAGGACCAGCGCCTGGCCGAATACGTGGGCAAGGTGGTGCTGGTGGTGAACACAGCATCGATGTGTGGCTTCACCCCGCAGTTCGCCGGCCTGGAGCGGCTGTACCGCGACCTGCGCGACGAGGGCCTGGTGGTGCTCGGGTTCCCGTCCGACCAGTTCAACCAGGAACTCGGCGAGGACGCGGAGATCGAGGAGTTCTGCCGGGTCAACTACGGCGTCAGCTTCCCGATGTTCGCCAAGGTGGAGGTCAACGGCAGTTCGGCCCACCCGCTGTTCTCCTGGCTGCGCACCGAGAAGGGCGGCGTGCTGGGGGATGCGATCAAGTGGAACTTCACCAAGTTCCTGATCGACCGGGAAGGCCGGGTGGTCCGCCGCTACCCGCCCCAGGTCACCCCCGACGCCATCGAGGCCGACATCCGGAAGCTGCTGTAGCGTCAGGCCTACTGCCCTGACGGTGCCTGGCCGCGCAGCCAGTCGCCCGCCCGGCGCGGCGAGGCCCGCGACAGCCAGGCGTCCTCGACCACCTCGGTGAGCTCGGACACCGACAGCTCGCCGATCCGGGCGAGCCGCAACAGCACCGAGGGATGCCCGTCGAAGTGCGGGGTGGTGAAGAACGGGGTCGCCGGGTCCTGCACCAGCCCCTGCTTCGCGGCCTCCCCCGCCACCCACAGCACCACCACGTCGTCGTACCGCTGACCAGTGTCCGGATCGAAGGCGTCCTTGCGCGGCGACCTGAAGTAGACGAACGACTTGCGCCCCACCTGGTAGACCGGAAGACCGTGACCGGTTCGCTCCACCGTGGTGAACGGCATCGCAAGCGCCACCCGGTGCAGGTCGGCCTCGGTGGCCGCAGCTTCCTCGCCCATCGCCCCACCATGCCAGAACGGTTCCTCGCCGCCCAGTGCCCGCGGCGCGGCTTGCCCCGTCATAGTGGCAATGTGGTGAGATGGCCGACGTGCTCTCGTCGCTCCCGGCCCTGGACTACCCCGTCCACACCGCCCGGCTCGCCAACGGGCTGCGGCTGGTCGTCAGCCCGGACCGCAGCGTCCCGGTGGTTGCGGTCAACCTGTGGTACGACGTCGGGTCGCGCGACGAGCCGGCCGGGCAGACCGGCTGGGCGCACCTGTTCGAGCACCTGATGTTCCAGGGCTCGGCCCACGTCGCAGCCGGGGAGCACATGCAGCTGCTGCAGAACGCCGGCGGATCGGTGAACGGCACCACCTGGTTCGACAGGACCAACTACTTCGAGACCGTCCCGACCGGAGCCCTCGACCTGGCGCTGTGGTTGGAGGCCGACCGGATGGCGAGCCTGGCCGACAACCTCGACGCGGCCAACCTCTACACCCAGCGCGAGGTGGTCAAGGAGGAGAAGCGGCAGCGGTACGACAACGTCCCGTACGGCCACACGCTGTCCCACCTCGTCGAGTTGCTGTTCCCCGCCGACCACCCCTACGGCCACGTCACCATCGGTTCGATGGCTGACCTCGACCTGGCCACCCCCCAGGCGGCCAGTGACTTCTTCCACCGCCACTACCGCCCGGGCAACGCCGTCCTCACCCTGGTCGGCGACGTCGGGGTGCGCGACGCCGTCAAGCGGGTCGAGAAGGCCTTCGGACGGATCCCCGGCTCGGCGCCGCCCCCCCGTCCCGCCGTGCCCGCCCATCCCCCCCGGCCCCGCGCCGGTCTCATATAAAAAACAGA
>JAEZGC010000049.1 GCA_023437345.1 Actinomycetes bacterium | reverse complement strand
ATTCCGTTGTTATCAGGGCCTGATCCGGCCTCACAACCACAGGTTCGCCGCGAAGCCGCGGGACGGGCTCCGCAACCGCTCCCAGAACCCCCGAATCACCGCGAACCTCAGGGCGGGCATCTCAAGGGGGCCGCGGGTGTGTCGGGCGCGCCGGGACCCCGGGCGCCGGGGTGCCCAATGGGACGGCGAATCTCCGGCTCACGGCCACCCCGAACGGCGACATCCAGCCCGACCAGAACTACTGGCGCAACCAACAAAGAAGCCCGGGCCGATGGCCCGGACTCAAGATGTAACCCATGTCGCGACTCAAGGTGTAACCCATCGCTACTCACCACACGGGTGGAGCATAGGGGATTCGAACCCCTGACCTACGGCTTGCAAAGCCGCCGCTCTACCAACTGAGCTAATGCCCCGCGCCGCCCCATTATGGCGGATCCGAGCCGCAAGTCCCGCATCGGCAGCGGGGACTCCCCACGCCGCTGAGGGCCCCCTGCGGGAGGGGGTTCTCGACGGTCCAGGCAGTCCTCGACGGTCCGGGGGAGCTCTCGACGTCGAGGGAGCTCGGGCCGGGGCGGGTGCCGGTCAGGTGCCGGACGGGGGGGCGGCGACCATCGCGCCGGCGAGGGCGTCAAGTGACGCTTGCAGGCCACCAACTACCCTTGGTGCCATGTGGTCCAGGCGTGAGGAGGTCGACTACGCCCTGCAGCGGCGAAACACCCTGCAGGCGCTGCGGCGTCCCAACCGGACCCTCGATCGCTCCGACGTCTGCGACGCCGACCCCTTGCTGATCCGGGCGGCCATGCACCACGGCGAGGAGACCACCACTGCCTGCCCGATCTGCGACACCAGGCGCATGGTGAACCTGAACTACGTGTTCGGCGACCAGCTCGGCCAGTACTCCGGCCGGATCAAGTCGACCGCTGAGCTGGAGGAGATGCAGGACACCTTCGGGGAGTTCAAGGTCTGCGTCGTCGAGGTCTGCCTGGAGTGCGGCTGGAACCACATGATCGTTTCGTACCTCCTGGGGGACGGGGTCCGCAGACGCCCGCCCAGGCGTCAGAAGACTGTTGAGGACATCTATGGCTAGGCCCAAGCGAGTAGCCGGCGACACCACCACGAAGCGCAAGCGCAATCCCTGGCTGCGCGCCCTCGGCTGGTTCGGGGTCGGCATCCTCGCGCTCGGCGTGATCGGTGTGATCGGCATCGCCGTCGCGTACACGAGGATCGAACTGCCCGACGCCAACCGCGACTTCCGGACGAACACGACCTTCGTCTACTACGGCGACGGCAAGACGCAGCTGGGCTCGTTCGCCGTCCAGAACCGGGTGTCGATCCCGTTCGAGGACATGAACCCGTATGTGACCGACGCAATAGTGGCGGCCGAGAACCGCACCTTCTGGACGGATCCCGGCTTCGACATCGTGGCGTTGTTCCGGGCGGCGCGGTCTCTGGTGGGGTCCGAGGACGCCGTCGGCGGCTCGACCATCACCCAGCAGTACATCAAGGTGATGTACCTGACCCAGGAGAAGACCTTCGAACGCAAGGCGCGCGAGATCCTGCTCGCCGTCAAGGTGGGCAGGGAGCAGTCCAAGGAGGAGATCCTCGAGGGCTACCTCAACACCGTGTACTTCGGACGGGGCGCCTACGGCATCGAGGCGGCGAGCCGGACCTTCTTCGACAAGCCGCAGTCGAAGCTGACGCTGGCCGAATCGGTAGCCCTCGCGGCGATCGTGAACTCGCCGGGCAACCTTGACCCGGCCAACGGAGACAAGCACGCCGCCGACCTGCTCGAGCGCTACCAGTACACCCTCAACGGGCTGGTGGAGATGGGGAAGATCACCGACGCCGAGCGCAAGGAGATCTACCGCGAGCTGCCTGAGTTCCCCAAGGTCAAGCGCGACTCGGCGATGGGCGGACCTAAGGGCTTCCTGCTGCAGATGGTGCGCGAGGAACTGGTGCGTGAGGGCTTCTCCGACGACCAGATCAGCGGCGGCGGCCTCAAGATCGTCACCACCTTCGACGCGAAGGCGCAGGCTGCCGCCGTCAAGGTGGTCGAGAAGTACGCCCGTGAGGTCGCGGGCTCGAAGAAGAAGGCCGAGGACATCCACATCGGCCTCGCCTCGCTCGACAACGAGACCGGCGGCGTGGTCGCCCTCTACGGGGGCCGCGATTACACCAAGAACTTCGTCAACTGGGCGATGACCCGGCGTCCCACCGGGTCGACCTTCAAGCCGTACGCGCTCGCGGCCGGCCTGCGGGACGGGTGGACGCTCAAGGACAAGGTGAACGGCCGCAGCGTCACCCCACCTGGGGAGTCCAAGCCGATCACCGCCCGGTACGGGCAGATCTCGCTGCTGGACGCCACCACGAAGTCGGTCAACCCCGCCTTCGTCGACCTCGTCATCCAGATGGACGACGGGCACGACAAGGTGGTGAAGGCGGCCGAGGACGCTGGGGTGCCGCACGACCCCAGCTGGGACTCCACCGGCTACCGAATCCCGCTGGGCGGCGGCGAGATCAGCCCGCTCAGCCAGGCCGAGGGCTACTCGACCTTCGCCAACCAGGGCCGCGCGGTCGGCTGGCACGTGGTGGCTGAGGTGCGCGACTCGCGCGACCAGCGCCTCTACGGCGCGGCCGTCGAGCCGCAGCAGACCATCGAGGCCGAGGTCGCCACCGACGTCACCCACGCGCTGACCAAGGTGACCGAGTTCGGCACCGGCTACCGCGCCGCGCAGCTGGGCTACCCGGTCGCCGGCAAGACGGGCAGTTACTACGTCGCCGATCTGCGGGAGACCCGCTCGGCGTGGTTCGTCGGCTTCACGCGGCAGATCACCACCGCCGTCATGTTCGTGAAGGGCGACAAGGGCACCGCCGACCTCGGGCAGCAGTTCTACGGCTCGGGGCCGCCCACCATGGTGTGGCTGGAGTACATGAAGGTCGCCATGGAGGGCAAGGAGAAGCTCC
>JAEZGC010000016.1 GCA_023437345.1 Actinomycetes bacterium | reverse complement strand
CCGCTGAGCACCAGACCCCCCCGGACGGGGCGAACCTTGTCGGGCGCGCCCTTGTCGGGGCGTTCCACCTTCTCCTTGCGCGGGGCCTTCTGCTTGTCGGCGGCTTTGGCGGCGCGGGCCGCCTTGTCTCGTGCCATTACCGCTCCTCTCCGAGCAGCACGCCGAGGGTGGTGACCAGGTGCGGGGCGAGTCCGCCCAGCGGCGGCATCCCCTTCCCGGTCGGGACGACGTTGGTCGCGTCGATGGTGAACACCGGCGCGTTCAGTTGCGAGGACGCGAGTTGGACCAGGCCGGGGGCGTCGATCCCGGGGCCGGTGAGGAAGATGGTGCTGGCTGCGGTGGCGCCGGGCCGGCTGGCGTGGAAGCTGAGCGTGTTGCGGATCCGCCCGACCAGATCGGTGACCGCAGGTGGCGTGGCGTCGGCCACCGAGAAGTCCACAGCCCGACGGGCGGCGGGCAGCTCCTCGGTCACCGGACGGCCGGGGGCCGCCGCCTTCTCGCCGCGGCCGGTGGACGTGCCCAGGTCGAGCGGGATGACCCGCGCGAAGCGGGGGATCCCGTCCTGGGCTACCACGAGGTTGGTGGTGTGCTCGTCGATGGCGATCACCGCCACCGTCTCGCCCGGCGGCGCTATCACCTTCGCCACCCGGGCGAGCCCGAACGGCACGAAGTCGACGGCTGCCGTCTTCAGCTTGGCCCTGTTCAGCGAGGTGATGATGGCCTCGATCGCTTCGGCGACCGCCGCCACCAGCAGGCCGTGCACCTGCCCGTCGGACTGGCTGATCGGGTAGAAGTCCAGGACCGCCTGCTCGGGCGGCACGGGCAGCAGGTCCTGGACGTCGAAGGGGAGCGCGGCGCGCATCAGGTCGGGCCGCAGCGCCGGGGTGGAGTGCTCGCGGACCAGGATGCGCCGGTTGGCGACGCCGACCACGACCTCCTTGGCCTTGATCCGGGCCTGACCCCACAGCTGGGCGACCGCCATCGCTATCACGTCCGGCTCGAGCACCTCAGAGTCGCGGGCGGCTCCGGGGGGCAGCGGCACCTCGCCGGCCGCCACGAGCGTGGGTCGCCGGCCGCGGGTCAGCTCGACAGCGCGCAGGCTCTCCTCGGTGATCTCAAGTCCCACAATGGTCTTGGCCATCAGCGGTCTCCCTTGTCAGTGTGCGACCCGTGGCGCCCGGCGGGCGGGCCTCCCGGTGTCGTCGGGGGGTGGTGAGGGGGCGGTGTGGTCATGCCAGCCCGACTATCTGGGCGTAGGAGTGGGCGATGGGCGCCCCGGCGAGGACGCCGGTCCAGGCGCCGGCGATCATCCATGGGCCGAAGGCGATGGCGGTCTTGCGTCCGGCCCGGCGGCTGGCCAGCAGGCCGATGCCGAACAGTCCGCCGAGGATGAACGCGGCAACCGCTCCCACGGCCAGCGGTCCCCAGCCGAGCCAGCCGAGGTGGAGCCCTACCAGGCCGGCGAGCTTGACGTCGCCGGCGCCCATGGCGCCGTGTCGAATCAGCCACAGCACGGCGTAGACGGCGAACAGGGCTGCCATCCCGATCCCGGCGCGGACCAGCGCCCACCAGTCGGCGCCCAGCAGGCAGGCAACGGTGAGGAGTGAGATGCCAACCGCGTAGCCGGGGAGGACTATCGCGTTGGGCAGCCGGCGGGTGTCGAGGTCGATCAGCGCCAGGGCGACAGTGCTGCCGGCGAACCACCAGAAGGCGAGCAACACCACCACGCCGGCCGCCAGGCTTGGGGCGAGCTGCTGCCACGGCAGCAGGACTGCGACGGCGGCGAACAGCGCCCCGGTGAGTAGTTCGACTGCCGGGTACCGCCACGAGATCGGCTGGCGACAGGCTCGGCATCGTCCCCGCAGCACCAGCCAGGAGATGACCGGGACGTTCTGCCACGGGCGCACCGGCGCGTCACAGCCCGGGCAGTGGCTCTCCCGCAGCAGCGAGATGCCCGCCGGCAGCCGGTAGGCGACGACGTTGAGGAAGGAGCCGATGACGAGGCCGAGGACCAGGGCGAAGCCGGCGGTGAGCGCTGCGGGGGTCATCAGGTGTCCCGCCGCCGGATCAGGTCCTTCAGGAGCTTGGCCGTGGACCCGCCGGTCTCGCTGCCTGCGACGACGAAGCCGGGCAGTTGGACGTTGACATAGTCCAGCCGCATCCCGGGCACATTGTTGCCGCCCCAGCTGGCCGAGCCCGCATAGATCTGGCCGTTCCAGCGAGCGCTCACCCCGCCGCTCTGGCCGAACTGGATCCGGCACGGCGAGTACGCGATGCCGGTGATGTGGTCGCCCATCAGGACGTCGTCGATCTTGAGCTCGCCCTGCGAGCCGGAGCAGGTCGGGGCGAGGTTCGGCGTGTTGTCCGGCGTGATCATGTTGAACGTGTGGGCGGCGCCGTCGGCGGAGTTGATCTTCAGGCGCTGTGCCGACTGGAACTTGTTGGCAACCAGCACCAGGTCGGTCTTCAGGTTGAAGGTGACGTCGTACAGGTTCAGGGTGCTGCAGCTGCGGGCGTCGATAAGGGTCTTGTGGGTGAGGCCATTGACGCTGGTAACGAGACCTGGGTTGTTCTGGTAGTCGCAGTTGCTGCCGGCCAGAACGACGTCGTACCCCAAGGCTTCCCACTCCGTCTTGTCGAAGTCGTAGTCGATCCAGGCGAAGCCCTCGGGCTGCAGCTGGAGTGGAGCGGTGACAACGGGTTTCACGACGCCCGAGGCGTTTGTCTTCTTGACGCCGCCGACCGAGGGGCCGCCGTCCCAGGTGTTGATGCCCCCGGCGAGGGTCATGCTGCCGCCGATGGTTGTGGTGGGCGCGATCTCGTTGGTGACTCCCGGCTTGGCGGAGGTCACAGAGCCGGTGACGGTGGAGGACCCCAGCTGGCTGAACCTGCCGGCTATCGTTATCGATCCGGCCTTGGAGTCCCAGAAGGACGAGTCCGAGGTGCTGGCGGCGACCACCGCGAGGTTGACCCTCGCTGAGTTCATGGTCACCGTGCCGGCTGCGTAGACGTTGCCCTTGATCAGGGCCTGAGACTGGGAGTAGTTGCCGAGCGCCACCACATCGCCGTCCACCTCGACGCCGGAGTTGCTGATCGTGACGTTCCCGGAGGCGTAGACGCTGCCGCGGATCTTGCAGTTGTTGTTCAGCGACACACTGCCGTTGCGGACTATCAGGTCGCCCTGCATGGTCATGGTGTTGTTGCAGTCGAAGCTGCCGGCGTTCAGGATGATGTCGCCGTCGCCGGCGGCGGCCGAGATCGCGATCGAGGACACGTTCATCACTGCCTCGCCGGACACGATGGCGCCCTCGGCGGACCCACTGCTGGAGGGAACCTCGTACTCGTAGACGGCCTCGACCCGCGCCTCGTGGGCACCGCTGGCGTCATAGCCCTGGGCCTTGAAGGTGACTGTCGGTGGGGTGCTGGAAGCAGCCAGCGTGCAGGTCGTCGTGTACTTCGGGTTCGACGCGGAGCTCGGTGGTGTTCCGGGGCAGCTGCCGCTGCGCTTGAAGGCAGCCACGGCAGCCGAGATCCCCGCATCTGCTGACGCGCGGGCCTGCGTGGTAAGCCTGGTCGCCACGACGGTGCGCGTCGTGTTTGTCACGATGGCGGCCCCGACCATGGCGAGCATCGACAGCACCACCATGGTGATCAGGACTGAGATCAGTGTGGAACCCTCGTCGCGGTGACTTCGGTCCTGCCTCGTGGCTACCAGCATGGAATCCCCCCGGTTCCTAGAGCTTCGGCGTTGGTTGCGGTGCTCACCCTGGCGGTCTCGGCGCCGACCTGGACCTGTAGTCGCAGGATCAGGCGGGTGCCGTCCTGTTCGAAGGGTCGGTCGGGGATGACGGTACCGCTGGCGCCGGTGGCGAGAGTGACCCAGCTGCTGTTGTCGGTGAACGGGATCGCGCCCGGGCTTCGCTTGAACAGCAGCTCACCGGCGCCGGTGAGCTTCCAGGACTGGCACTCCCACTCGGTGCCGGTGCCCTTGGCGACCTTCGCTGTGAGCTTGGCCCCGGTCACGTTGAAGGTGCTTGAGTTGCGGATCGCAGTCTGTACCGACGTGCTCACCAGCTGGGCGCTGCCGGTGGCGGCGTCCCGGTCCCGGGTCCCGCCCTCTGACTGCAGGCCGGAGACGAACACGCCTGCGACCACGGCGCTGACGAGGGCGGAGATGGCGCCGTAGAGGATCAGCTCGACGATCGTCATTCCCGCGTCGGCAGGGGCGCGGGGTGGGCGTCGGTCACCCGACTTGCGGCCGGTCATGCCTTCTCCACGAGGAGTTCGGTAGTGAGGATGGCCAGCCGGGTGGTAAGGGCGGCGGTGCTGTGGACCTCGACGGTGACCTTCATGGTTCCGGGCAGCGTCGACGGGCACGCCGACGAAGTCACCTTGGTGAAGTACTGGGTGGTCGGGTCCTTCTGCCCGGTGCGCGCCGTGGCGGCGGCCGCGATGGCGGCGCAGGAGTTCTCGAGCTCATCGCGGAACTGCTGGCGGAGCAGGGCCACCTCCGCACTGGCCTGCGACTCCGCGGAGACGTGGGTGCGGCTCTGCACGCTGGCCTCGGCAGTGGTGATGAGCAGGGGGAGCAGGGCGAGCGAGATCAGCGCCAGGAGGAACATCGCGATAATGACCTCGATCAGGCTGAAGCCTGCGTCGTTGCTACTACCAACGCGTCGTGCAGGCATTGGCAACCCCCTCTGCAATCCTGCTCCCCGATTGGGGGCCGCTCACGATTGAACGGCCCCCCAACGGGCACCAGCTAACGCGCTCCTACGGTGTGGTCGAGGCGCTAGGCGCGGCCGCCGGCGACGTGCAACCGGCCTGAGTCCCCGACTTTGCCGTGTAGCCAGCGATGTCCGTGCCGGTCTTGCCGGTCGCTGTCACGCAGTAGCTCTCGATCGCTGTGCCTACGACCGTGATCGTCGCATCCGGGAACGCGGCTTCCACATTGGCATTCGCGGCGAGGCCCTGTGCAAGGTTCGAGGCGACCTGAGTCGCGGCGTTTGCAGCGATGGACTCCACGGCGTTCTTCTTGGCCGTGTCCTGGAGTCCACCGAAGACTGGCACCGCTATGGCGACCAGGATGCCGAGGATCGCGACGACGACGATGAGTTCGATGAGCGAGAAGCCCTCGTCGCTGGAGCGACGCTTCTTAAGGGTCTCGATGAAGCGGGCGAGTGTTGCGCGCATTGGGGTAGTGCCCTCCGTGAGAAGTACCTGTGACAGGCCGCCCTGAACAGCGGGCACGGTGAACCGACGCCCCCTGTGAGAAACCTCCCTCAGAACTCCCCCCGGCCGGCACCACTGATGTGGTACCACGCGAAACTGTGATCCCTTTGGGTTCAGGTGTCAACTCGCTAGTCAACAATGGTTATGAAGTCGAGACCTGTCATTGTCCGTCGTTCGCCGGCGTATTGCTCGCACGTTTTCTCCAAGCCTTCCAGGGCGCCTGCCACGGGTGGTCGACGGGTGTGGCTCGAGCCTGGCTACCCTGGCCCGGCAGCGTTTGGCCCTGTGGGGCCGGTCTCTAGCAGAGCGCCGCTGACGATGTGCAGGAATCGAAGAAATCCTCGAGGGTTTTCGAAAACTGGTGTCGCATCGCCGAGTGGCGCATTCTCCCGCAGTCGCCGCGACATTTGTCCCTCCTTGGGGGGACTGTATTTCCGAGGTTATGTCCCCCGCCGGGGGGACATTCAGTGGTGCATTCCGTGGGGCGGGCAGCGTCCGGGATGCCAGGGCGCCGGAAGGCCCCTCCCGGGGGCCGATCGGCGCTCGTCCAGCTGGCCGCAGCGGGACGTCACTCGGCTGGAAGATCCGCCTCCGCGACGAGGACGGCGAGCGGCGGTGGCACCAGGGGGACGGTGAGCCAGGACAGCGATCCGGTGCCATCCCTCAACTCCAGCTTGAGAGTGTGCACGGTGTCGGTGAACGTCACCAGCACCCTTCCGACCCCGTTGACGACCCCGGCGGAGACCGCGACTGGCGCCGTTCGTGCTTCCGTCGATGGCGGACGGTGCCACCCAGGACCCGGCAGCGCCAGCCGGACCGGGCCGTCCGGCAGCACCGCCGAGAACTCCCAGCCTGCACCGGCGCGGGCCAGTCTGGCGTTCCGAAGCCCGACCGGGCGCTCCGGATCGTCCTGCGGGGCATCTGCCCACCACGGTCCGGGGTCGCCGGAGTCCGCCACGGGGGTCACGGTCAACCCGACGGGCGCGACGAGCGGCGCCCCGGCGGCAGCCGCGGGCACGAGGTGCCCGAACACGAGGTCGAGCAGGGGTTGCGAGGTGGGCGCCTGCGCCGAGGTGAGGGCGATCACCAACTCGCGTTCGGGCAGCACCAGGCAGAACTGCCCGAAGGCGCCGTCCAGGCGGTACCCCTCCCGGCTGATCCACACCTGGTAGCCGTAGCCGGTGGTCCAGTCGAGGTCGTCGCCAGGGCCGGTCGGGATCTGGCGGCGTCCGGCCTGTGCGACGTAGCCGGCCGGGATCAGCTGCCGGCCCCGCCACGCCCCGCCGAGCCGGTACAGCTCCCCGATCCGGGCGAGCTCGGTGGTGGTGACGTGCAGACCGGTGAACCCCAGCTCGCGGCCTCGGTCGTCGACCTCCCAGCTCGGCTCGATGCCGAGCGGCTCGAACAGCCGCGGACGCAGGTAGTCCATCAGGGTCTCGCCGGACGCCCGGCGCACCAGTTCGGCAAGCAGCCAGCTGGCGAGGTTGTTGTAGGCGTGCCGGGAACCCACCGGCTCCTCGGGCACGGCCGCAAAGAACCTGTCGAGCGGGTCCTCGCCGTCGCCCCACCCCGGGTCGTCCCTGTGGCCGGTGGACATGCTGAGCAGGTGATGAACGGTGATCTCCGCGATCCGCGGGTGCACCTCACGCCCGGGGTCGATCAGGGCTGCCACCCGGTCGTGCAGGCCGAACCTGCCCTCGCCGATCGCGATCCCCACCGCCGACCCGGTGACCGTCTTGCTCACCGAGTACACCCCGACGCTGTCGTCGGCAGTCCAGGGCGCCCAGTACGCCTCGGCCACCGTCTTCCCGCGGTGCAGCGCAACCAGGGAGTGCACCTCTAGGCGCGGGTCCGCCGCCACCCCTGCCAGGAACCTGTCGAA
>JAEZGC010000075.1 GCA_023437345.1 Actinomycetes bacterium | reverse complement strand
GCGCCGACGTCTGACCATCGGGGACGGTTCCCGGGCACAGGGGGACGGTTCCCGGGCACAAGGGGACGGTTCCCGGGCACAGGGGGACGGTTCCCGGGCACAAGGGGACGGTTCCCATGCACAGGGGGACGTTTCCCGCCGCCGCTCGGCGGCGACTCGCCGCGACTACAGTGAGGGACGATGACCAGTTCACCCGTGCACGACCTCCCCACCACCACCCAGCGCCTCTCGGGCTGGGGACGGACAGCGCCCACCACCGCCCAGGTGCTCGCCACCGGTGATGTCGAGCTGATCGCCCGCGCGGTCGCCGCCGTCGCCGGGCACAACGCCGACTCACCGTCCCACCTGCGCCGCGGCATCCTTGCCCGCGGTCTTGGACGCAGCTACGGCGCCGTCGCGCAGAACGCCGGCGGGCTGGTAGTCGACATGACCCCGCTCGACACCATCCACTCGATAGACCCTGCTGCCGCCACAGTCGACGTCGACGCCGGGGTGAGCCTCGACAAGCTGATGCGTGAAGCGCTGCCGCACGGTCTGTGGGTCCCCGTCCTGCCCGGCACCCGCCAGGTCACCGTCGGCGGCGCGATCGGCGCCGACGTCCACGGCAAGAATCACCACAGCGCGGGATCGTTCGGCGACCACGTGCTGTCCATGCACCTGCTGGTGGCTGACGGACGCGTGCTCACCCTCACCCCGGACGGGTCCCCGGACGACCCCGACGCGAGCCTGTTCTGGGCCACGATCGGCGGCGTCGGGCTGACCGGCATCATCCTGCGGGTGGTGCTGGCGATGACCCGTACCGAGACCGCCTACTTCATCGCCGACGGGGTCGTCACCGACTCCCTCGACGAGACGATTGCCGTCCACTCCGACGGCTCCGAGGCCCGCTACGACTACTCCAGCGCCTGGTTCGACGCGATCTCGCCGGCACCCAGGCTGGGGCGGGCCGCCGTCTCGCGCGGGTCGCTGGCCACCCTCGACGAGCTGCGGGACAAGGCTCCCAAGCTGGCCGCCGACCCGCTCGCCTTCAACGCCAAGCCGCTGTTCGAACTGCCCGACGTCTTCCCCAACGGCCTGGCCAACAAGTACACGTTCGGCCTGCTGGGCGGCCTGTGGTACGCCAAGAGCGGCAACTACACCGGCAAGATCCAGTCGCTCACCGGCTTCTACCACCCGCTCGACCTGTTCAGTGAGTGGAACCGCGCCTACGGCTCGCGCGGCTTCCTGCAGTACCAGTTCGTGGTGCCACCGGCGGCGGTCGCGGAGTTCAAGCAGCTGATCGCCGACATCCAGGCGTCGGGCCACTACTCGTTCCTCAACGTCTTCAAGCTGTTCGGCGAGGGCAACCGCGCGCCCCTCAGCTACCCGATGGCCGGCTGGAACGTCTGCGTCGACTTCCCGATCAAGGACGGGCTTCACGAGTTCCTCGCCGGGCTGGACGCCCGCGTCCTCGAGTTCGGTGGACGGCTCTACACCGCCAAGGACTCCCGCACCACCGCCGCCACCTTCCATGCCATGTATCCCGACGTGGACGCCTGGATCGCCACCCGCCGGCGGATCGATCCACACCAGGCGTTCGCCTCCGACCTCGCCCGACGACTGGAGCTGCTGTGATCGACGCCACCGGGAACCCCCAGACCGTGCTGCTGCTGGGCGGCACTTCCGACATCGGGCTGGCGATAGTCCGCGAGTACCTGGCCCGGCAGCCGATCCGGGTGGTGCTGGCCGCGCGGCCGAGCGCGGTCCGGGACGCCGCCGCCGAGGCCTTGCGCACCGCGGGAGCCCGCGCTGTCGACGTCCTCGACTTCGACGCCACCGCGTTCGACACCCACCCGGGCGTCATCGACGCCGCCTGGGCACTGGCCGACATCGACGTCGCCATCGTCGCCTTCGGGCTGCTCGGGGACGCCGAACAGCTCTGGCAGGACCAGGCCGCGGCGGTCGAGCTCGCCCAGGTGAACTACACGGGCGCGGTCAGCGTCGGCGTCCTGCTCGGCCAGCGGATGAAGACCCAGGGCTACGGCCAGATCATCGCGCTGTCGAGCGTGGCCGGTGAGCTGGTGAGGCGCTCCAACTTCGTTTACGGGTCCACCAAGGCAGGGTTCGACGGGTTCTACCGGCTGCTGGGCGAGGCGCTGGCGCCGTTCGGCCCGAAGGTGCTCGTGGTGCGTCCCGGCCAGGTGCGGACCAAGATGCTGAGCGCGGTCAAGGAGGGTCCGGGCGCGATAGCGCCGGACGTGCTGGCCCGCGAGGTGGTGGGCGCCGCCCGGGACGGCCGCAGCCTGATCTGGGTGCCGGGGATGTTCCGTCCGGTGATGATGGCGCTGCGGCACCTTCCCCGTCCGATCTTCCGTCGGCTGCCCATCTGAGCAGCGCCCGGGCGCAACCCCCGTGGCCGCGCCGCCGGCCATTGCGGCGGTGAGCCGTCTAGAGGTCCAGGGCCGTGCCGTCGGGGTGGACCTCGGCGCCGTGCCGGGCCAGTTCGGCGGCCAGGGCGGGCAGCGGCGGGTTGTAGTGGCTGAGGTGGACGGCCGCGACCCTGGTGCGGGAGTCGACGGCGCCCCCCCCCCGCAGGTTCGCGAGGGTGGCGCCGAAGCCGGCCAGGTGGAGGTGGCCCGAGCCGAGGTCGGTGCGGGTGCCGAAGGTCTCCTCGAGCAGCACCGCATCGAGGTGCACCCCCTGCAGCGCGGCCAGGGTCGCCTCCGGCAGCAGGCCGGTGTCCGTCGCATAGAGCAACCGCCGGGAGCCGTCCTCGACCAGGTAGAGCAGCGCCTCGCCGAACGCGTCGTGGTTTGCCGCCAGGGCGGTCAGCCGGTGGTCGGGCAGGTCGACCACGTCTGCGGCGGTCACGGTGCGCAGCCGGACGGCGGTCTGGCCGGCGGACAGCCAGCCCTGCACCTGTTCGATGACGGGCGACGGCCCGATCACCTGCAGCGGGGTGTCGCTCACCCAGGAGCGGTGCAGCAGGAACGCCGGATCGAGGTGGTCGTGGTGGGCGTGCCCGATCACCACGGTGCTCACCGCGGCGAGGCTGTGGCCGAACCGGACTGCGCTCGCTGGCGCCTCGGGGCCGCAGTCGAGCAGGAGTCGCCCGTCCACCAGCACCGAGGTGGGGGCGCGCCGTCCGCGCGGGAGCTGGTCGAGGCAACTGGTGCAGCCGCACCACGGGTTGGGCCAGCCATCGGCCGAACCGGTGCCGAGCAGGACGAGACGCATGGCGAGAACCCTAACCGGCCGTCGCGCAGCGCTTTGTCCCAGCGCCACGGCGAGCTATAGTAGTTGAATGCTCAACGAAATCCCGGGTACTCGGCCCACCGATCTCCGACTGCCGGACGCCACCCGGATGGGCGAGGTGGCGCTCGACGTCGGCGACCTCGACCTGATGACCCGCTTCTACCGGGACGTGCTGCTGCTGGAGCAGGTGGACGAGGGCACCGAGACGGTGGCGCTCGGCCGCAACGGCCAGACGCTGGTCACCCTGCGTCATCGCCCGGGGCTGCCGAAGGGGGAGCGGCGCAGCGCCGGGCTCTACCACACCGCGCTGCTGCACCCCGACGGGGCCACCCTGGCCACCGTCGTCGCGTCGATGGCGATGAAGGCCCCGCAGCTGTACACGGGCTCGGCCGACCACCTGGTCTCGGAGGCGTTCTACCTTGACGACCCGGAGGGCAACGGCGTGGAGTTGTATCTCGACCGCCCCCGCGACCAGTGGCGCTGGGACGGCGACCGCGTCCAGATGGCGACCCGCTACCTCGACCCGAACGCCTTCCTGGGTCAGCACCTGACCGACGCCGCCCGTGAGTTCCTCGAGACCTCCCCGGACGCGCGGGGACCGCTGGCCGCAGCCGGGGCACAGGTGGTCGGGCACGTCCACCTGAAGGTCGGCAACACCGCGCAGGCGAAGGACTTCTACGTCGACACCCTCGGCTTCGACGTCACCGCAGAGTTCCCGGGCGCGCTGTTCGTCTCGGCCGGGGGGTACCACCACCACATGGCGATGAACACCTGGGAGAGCGAAGGCGTGGGGCTGCGAGCGCCCGCCCTCGGGTTGGGTCTGGTGACCATCGAGGTGCCTACGTACGCACAGTTGCGAATTGCTGCCGATCGCGCGATGCGGAACAATGCAAATGTCCGAGAGGGGGGCCCGGAGCAATCCGGGAAGAATCTCGAACTACTGGATCCGTGGGGGAATACCGTGCGCATCTCAAGTGCCGCATGATCAACAACCACTGTCGGGTGCCACTGCAGGGGGGTGTAGTTGGCCACCGGCTCAAGGACCACCGATAGGCCCGCTTGACTCGAAGAGGGGTTCGAGGACGGCGGGCCTTTCGTGTGCCCGGAGTCAGTCGAGAGCCGGGAACCCACCTGCCACCGACAGCACGCTGGTGACCTCCGGGTCGTGGTTGAGCGTCCGCCCGTCGAGTTCGAGGACGGGCAGCACCCCCCGTATCGCCGACACCAGCCACATGCCGTCACTGGCCTGGGCGTCGGCGACAGTGAACAGGGCCTCCCCGGTGTCCACCCCGTTTCGCTCGGCGATGTCGAAGATGGCTGCCACGGTGACCGATTCCAGGATCCCGGTGCTGCCCGGCGGGGTGGTCCACAGCCGGTCCTCCAGGGCGAACACCAGCCCGGAGGTAGGTCCTTCCAGCAGGTAGCCGTCGCTGGAGCGGTAGACGGCCTCGTCGGCGCCGCGGCGGCTGGCCTCCCTGCGAACGGCGACATTGCCGGCGTAGGACAGCGTCTTCACCCCGCCGAGCAGCCAGGCCGCATCGGCGAAGGCGTCGCTGCGGTAGCCGCGGTCGAGGCTGACCGCGGTCACGCCGCGCCGGACCGTTGAGTAGTCGGGCGCGGCGGTGATGGTCAGGTAGCCGGACGGAGCGGTGGGGAAGGACTCCCGGCCGCGGGTCAGCACCAGCTTCACTATCGCCTCGCCCGGCTCGTCCCAGGCCGCGACCGCTTCATCGATCAGGTGGTCCCAGGCCGCCGGTGCCGGGGGTTCAGCTATCTCCAGCCGGGCCGCGGACCTGCCGAACCGCGCCAGGTGGCCGGCGCGATGGTGCAGGCGGGTGCCGTCGGCGTCGCGGGTGAGCCGCATGGCGTCGAAGCAGCCGTCCCCGCGGGTCACCCCGAGGTCGTCGGCGACCAGGACGGCGGTCTCGGACGGCACCACTCCCCGTCCGAGGACTGCCACGAGCTGGGCGGGAGGGGTCAGGTTCACGCTCGCCAGCCTACGGCGTCGCGCGGGCCCCGCTCCCACGCCGGCACGCGCCAGCGGCGTCGCGGCGGCTCCACCTCTCGTCGAGCGCTCCCCAGGTGGCCGAGCGCTCCTCATGCCGTCGAACCCTCCCTCCCTGGGGGAGTCTTCGGCGTGTTGGGGAGCGTTCGGTGTGGGGACGGAACAAGGGGTGCCCGGGCATCGCCCGAACACCCCTCGACGTCCCCCAGCTTCAGGAGGCGATCTCCCTCGATGTCAACGAGGTGGGCCCGGCTTGCCGGGCTCATCGTCCATGTCCACGAGATCGGTGGATCGCTTGCGATCTACTGATCGAAGTACATCTCGAACTCGTGCGGGTGCGGACGCAGCCGGATCGCGTCGATGTCGGCCCGCTTCATCTCGATCCAGGTCTCGATCAGGTCGGACGTGAACACCCCGCCGGCCTGCAGGTAGTCGTTGTCGGCCTCCAGGGCGGCGAGCACCCCGTCGAGGCTGCCCGGCACGGTCGGCACCAGGGCGTGCTCCTCGGGCGGCAGTTCGTAGAGGTCCTTGTCGATCGGGGCCGGCGGCTCGATCTTGTTCTGGATCCCGTCCAGGCCGGCCAGCAGGCAGGCGGCGAAGGCCAGGTACGGGTTCGAGGACGGATCGGGGCAGCGGAACTCGATGCGCTTGGCCTTCGGGTTCGAGCCGGTGACCGGGATCCGGATGCACGCCGACCGGTTGCGGGCGGAGTACACAAGGTTCACCGGCGCCTCGAAGCCCGGCACCAGGCGGTGGTAGGAGTTCACAGTCGGGTTGGTGAAGGCCAGCAGCGACGGTGCGTGGTGCAGCAGGCCGCCGATGTACCAGCGGGCCAGGTCGGACAGTCCGCCGTAGCCGGTCTCGTCGTAGAACAGCGGGTCGCCGCCGTTCCACAGCGACTGGTGGACGTGCATCCCCGAGCCGTTGTCGCCGAAGATCGGCTTCGGCATGAAGGTCACGGTCTTGCCGGCCGCCCAGGCGGTGTTCTTGATGATGTACTTGTACTTCATCACGTCGTCGGCGGCCGCCAGCATGGTGTTGAACCGGTAGTTGATCTCGGCCTGGCCCGCGGTACCCACCTCGTGGTGAGCGCGCTCCACCTCGAGACCGGAGTCGGTGAGCCGCTTCACCATCGCGTCGCGCAGGTCGGCGAAGTGGTCGACAGGGGAGACCGGGAAGTAGCCGCCCTTGTACTTCACCTTGTGACCGCGGTTGCCGCCGTCCTCCTCGCGGCCGGTGTTCCACGCCCCTGCCTCGGAGTCGACGTAGTAGTACGACGAGTGCTGGTTGGTCTCGAAGCGCGCCGAGTCGAAGATGTAGAACTCGGCCTCCGGCGCGAAGTAGGCGGTGTCGCCGATCCCGGTGGAGGCGAGGTAGTCCTCGGCCTTGCGGGCGATGTTGCGCGGGTCGCGGCTGTACGCCTCATGGGTGAGCGGGTCGTGGACGAAGAAGTTCAGCGCCAGCGTCTTGTGGGTCCGGAACGGGTCGATGAACGCGGTGGCCGGATCGGGCAGCAGGGTCATGTCCGACTCGTGGATCTTCTGGAACCCGCGGATCGACGACCCGTCGAAGGCCATCCCGGTCTCGAACACGTCCGGGCCGAACGCGTACGACGGGACTGTCAGGTGCTGCATGACACCCGGCAGATCGCAGAACCGGATGTCGACGAACTCGACGTCCTCGTTCTTGATGTAGGCCAACAGGTCGTCGGCGCCTTGGAACATCGTGCCTCCACAAGTCTCGGTAACGGACGGCCGCAACGCTACGGAGGGGTAGTAACCCGCGAGTTGCATCCGTGT
>JAEZGC010000105.1 GCA_023437345.1 Actinomycetes bacterium | reverse complement strand
TCGGGTCGATCCTGTTCTACCTGATCGCCTACGGGTTCGCGGTGGTCGCCGCGTTCGCCATCGTCACCCTGGTGCGCGACCACACCGGCGAGGTGAACACCCTGGCCGGCTGGTCCGGGCTGGGCCGCACGCACCCGCTGCTGGCCGGCATCTTCGCCTTTTTGATGCTCAGCTTCGCCGGCATCCCGCTGACCGGCGGCTTCATCGGCAAGTGGGCGGTGTTCTCGGCGGCCTGGCGGGGCGGCTACTGGTGGCTGGTGCTGGCGGCGATCCTGTTCAGCCTCGTCGCGGCCTACTTCTACCTCCGGGTGATAGTCGTGATGTTCTTCGGCGACCCGACCGGCCAGGTGAAGGTGGGCCGGGCCAGCGCGTGGACCTGGGTCCCGATCGCGGTCGGAGCGGTAGCCACCGCCTACCTCGGGCTGTTCCCCGGCCAGCTGCTCGACCTGCTCGCCAGGGCCGAGATCTTCCTTAGGTAGGCTGCCAGAGATGTTCGTCGACCGAGCCGTGAGCGCTGCCAGCGCCAACCTCGACGCTGCCTTCAACGAGCGGGTGACCGCCCTGCTGGAGCAGGTCGAGCAGCGGCTGCTGGACGCCGCCGCGGCCGCCACGGCGTTCGCCACCGAGGCGGCGCGGCACATCATCAGCGCCGGCGGGAAGCGCTTCCGTCCGCTGCTGGTGATCCTCGCGGCGATGCTGGGCGACCGGCCTGCGGCCGACGAGGACATAGTGAAGGCGGCGCTGGTCGTCGAGCTGACCCACGTCGCCAGCCTGTACCACGACGACGTGATGGACGAGGCTGACCTGCGCCGTGGTGCCGCCTCGGCCAACTCGCGCTGGGACAACAACGTGGCGATCCTGGTCGGCGACCTGCTGTTCTCGCGGGCCTCCAGCATCGTCGCCCAGTTGGGGGTGGAGTACGTCAGCCTGCAGGCCGACACCTTCTCCCGGCTGGTCCAGGGCCAGCTCGCCGAAACGCGCGGTCCGCAGCCCGGGGACGACCCGCTGGAGCACTACCTGGCGGTGGTGG
The DNA here is from genome assembly GCA_023437345.1 of Actinomycetes bacterium. Classification (GTDB taxonomy): domain Bacteria; phylum Actinomycetota; class Actinomycetes; order Propionibacteriales; family Propionibacteriaceae; genus Propionicimonas. The sequence continues at coordinate 2,559 of JAEZGC010000105.1, read as the reverse complement.
CCGACAAGACCGGCTCGCTGATCGCCACCTCGGCCCGGTTCGGCGGCATGGTGGCCGGCGCCGCCGACCAGACGCTGGCCGCCCTGGCCGCCTTCGGCGAGGAGATCGGGATCGTCTTCCAGCTCAGCGACGACATCATCGACATCGCCTCCGACACCGCCGGCAAGACGCCGGGCACCGACCTGCGGGCCGGCGTCCCCACCCTGCCGACGCTGCTGGCCCGGCGCTCCACCGACCCCGCCGACGCGCGGCTGCTCGACCTGCTTGCGGGGGGCATCGAGGACGACGCCGAGGTGGCCGAGGCGCTCGGCCTGCTGCGGGCCCACCCCGCTTTGGACGAGGCCCGCGCCGAGGTCGGCCGCCGGGCCTCGCTCGCCCGCGACCACCTCGCCCCGCTCCCGCCCGGCCCGGCCCGCGACGCCCTCACCGCCCTGTGTGACGGGGTGATCACCCGCTCGTCCTGACCTCGGGGCCGGTCCTCGGCTGCCGGGCGCACCTCCCACTTCGCTTACTGGTGAGTGTCCCTCCCGACTACGAGGGAGACACTCACCAGTAACGGACGGGTCCGCGGCTGGCGGGGCCGGTCCTTGGCTGCCGGGCACACCTCCCACTTTGCCTACTGGTGAGTGTCCCTCCCGACTACGAGGGCGACACTCACCAGTAACGGACGGCACCTGCCGGCGTCCACGCAGCCCGACGGCCACTGATTGGGCATCGGAGGCTCGGGTACGGTGGGAAGCGACCCAGGAGAGGTGGCTACCAGTGAACCGACCTCGCGTCGTCATCATCGGGTCGGGGTTCGGCGGACTGTTCGCCGCGAAAGGTCTGGCCAGGGCCCCGGTCGACGTCACGCTGATCTCGCGCACCGTCTCGCACCTGTTCCAGCCGCTGCTGTACCAGGCCACCACCGGCATCCTGTCCACCGGCGAGATCGCGCCCGCTACCCGCGACATCCTGCGGCGCCAGCGCAATGCCACGGTGCTGCTGGCTGAGGTGACCGGTATCGACCTCGCCACCAGGACGGTGACCGCCAGGAAGCTCGGCGAGACGATCACGCGTCCCTACGACTACCTGATCGTGGCGGCGGGCGCCGGCCAGTCGTACTTCGGCAACGACAGGTTCGCGATCTACGCGCCGGGCATGAAGACTGTCGATGATGCGCTGGAGTTGCGGGCGCGGATCTTCGGGTCGCTGGAGATGGCCGAGCTCAGCGACTCCGACGCCGAGCGCGAGCGGCTGCTGACCTTCATCGTGGTCGGGGCCGGGCCCACCGGGGTCGAGATGGCCGGCCAGATCGCCGAGCTGACCAACGACGTCCTGGTCCGCAGCTTCCGGCGGATCGACACCCGCCGGGCGCGGGTGATCCTGCTGGACGCCGTCGACCGCGTCCTGCCGCAACTGGACGCGAAGCTGTCCGCAGCGGCGCGCCGGCAGCTGGAGCGCACCGGCGTCGAGGTGAAGCTGGGCGCCAAGGTCACCGACGTCGACGAGGACGGCGTCGAGGTCAGCTACGCCGACGGCCGCACCGAGCGCATCCGGGCCAGCTGCAAGGTGTGGGCCGCGGGGGTGCAGGCCAGCAAGCTCGGGCGCATCCTCGCCGAGCAGAGTGGCGCCGAGGTGGACGCCGCCGGTCGCGTCAAGGTGCTGCCCGACCTGACCATCCCCGGCCACCCCGAGGTGTTCGTGGTGGGGGACATGATCAACCTCGACAAGCTGCCCGGCGTTGCCCAGGTGGCGATCCAGGGCGGACGCTACGCCGCCCGGCGGATCGCCGGCGACCTGGCGGGCGAGCCGGTGACCGAGCCGTTCCGGTACCTCGACAAGGGCTCGCTGGCGGTGATCAGCCACTTCGGCGCGGTAGCCGACATCCGCGGCCTGAAGCTCACCGGGTTCGTCGCCTGGGTGGTGTGGCTGGCGGTCCACCTGATCTACCTGGTCGGCTTCAAGAACCGGCTCTCCACCCTGCTGAAATGGGCGATCACCTTCCTCGGCAGGTCGCGCTCGGAGCGGGTGACCACCGAGCAGCAGCTGGTCGGACGGCTGGCCCGCAAGCAGTTGGGCGCCGACTTCCGGCCCACCATCGCCGGCGTCAGCGACCCCGATCGGCTCGAGCCGTGACGGGGCTCGAGCGCCTGACAGCCCTCGAGACGGCCGCGGCGATCCGGGCCGGTGACCTGACTGCCGTCGAGGTGACCGAGGCGGCGCTGCGCCGGGCCGAACAGGACGGCGCTGCGGTGGGGGCGTTCACAGTCCTGGCGCCGGAACTGGCGCTGGACGAGGCGCGCGCGCTCGACCGGCGGGTCCGGGACGGGTCGACCGACGACCTGCCGCTACTCGGCGTGCCGTGCCCGATCAAAGACCTGCACCCGGTCGCCGGCGTCGGCTTCGAGGCCGGCAGCGCGGCGCTGCGCGGCTACCGCGCCGAGGTCGACGACGGCATCGTGCGATGGCTGCGCGCGGCGGGCACGGTGATGCTCGGCAAGACCGCCACCCCCGAGTTCGGGCTGCCGTGCTACACCGAGCCGGACGGACGCCCGCCCGCCCGCACCCCGTGGGACC
>JAEZGC010000257.1 GCA_023437345.1 Actinomycetes bacterium | reverse complement strand
GGTCGATAGCGACGATCGCCGTGCCCAGCCGTCGCTCCCCATCGAGGTAGGAGTGGTCATCGCCGAGCGGGACGAACAGCACGGCCTGCACACGCTGGGTGACCAGGGTGTCGATCACCTGCTGTTCACGTTGCGCATCATCGCTGGTGGCCAGCACCATCGTGAACCCGTGGGCGGAACACTCCCGCTCGATCCCGGCGGCGACGTTGATGTAGAACTGGTTGGTGAGTTCGGCAGTCACGAACGCGACGGTGCTGCTCACCCCGCCGCGGCGGAGGTCCCTGGCCAGGATGTTGGGACGGAAGTGCAGCCGGTCGGCCGCGGCGCGGATCCGTGCGGTGGTCTCCGCGCTCACCGTAGCCGGGTCGGCGTAGACCCGCGAGACCGTCTTGGCGCTCACTCCCGCCAGTCTCGCGACATCGGCCAGCGTTGGCCGTGGCTGAACAGCCGCCACAGTGCCCTCCTCGTGTGCCTCGGAGCGTAGCAGCAGTATGTCATCGAAGACACCAAACCCACGAAGCAAATCGTGCCCAAACCGTGACCTTTGGTAAAGACCCTAGTCATGAGGAACGTAGTGGCCTGAACGAAGCGCGTTGAATCTATGTCAGCGTTGACATTGCGAGAATCTCACTCCTACCGTGACGAACAGCAACGGGGGCACCCTTTTCCGGGTGCGCGCAAGGAAGCGGGAGGATTGCGATGACGTCTGGCCATGCTCCCGCCCCCCGGGAGGGCCACCTGCCGGAGCAGCCCGGCGTGGCGCCCGCTGCGCACGCCGGGGATCCGGCGGGTACCGCGAGCCCGACCATCCTCGAGATGGTGGGGATCACCAAGGACTTCCGGGCGCTCGACAACGTCACGATGACTGTGGAACGCGGGGAAATCCACGCGATCTGCGGTGAGAACGGCGCGGGCAAGTCGACGTTGATGAAGGTGCTCTCCGGGGTGCACGCGTCAGGCACCTACGAGGGACGAATCCTTTTCAACGGCGAGGAGATGCACTTCAACGGCATCCGGTCCTCGGAGCATGTCGGGATCGTCATCATCCACCAGGAACTCGCGCTCATCCCCGAGATGTCGGTGACGGAGAACATCTTCCTCGGCAACGAAGTGACCAGGTACGGGGTGATCGACTGGGTCGAGGCCGGCCGGCTCGCCTCCGGGCTGTTGGAAAGGGTCGGGCTGAACGTCGACCCCGCGACACCCATCAAGAACCTGGGTGTCGGACAGCAGCAACTGGTGGAGATCGCCAAGGCGTTGTCCAAGGACGTCAAGCTGCTGATCCTCGATGAGCCGACCTCGGCGCTGAACGAGGAGGACTCGCAGAACCTGCTCACCATTCTGCGCCAGCTCAAGGCGCAGGGCCTGACGTCGATCATGATCTCGCACAAGCTCAACGAGATCGCAGCGATCGCGGACTCCATCACGATCATCCGGGACGGACGCACCATCGAGTCGCTGCACGTCACCGCCGGCAATGTGAACGAGGACCGGATCATCCGGGGGATGGTGGGGCGGGCCCTCGACTCCCGATTCCCCGAGCACACTCCCAACATCGGCCCCACCTTCTTCGAGGTGCGCGACTGGACTGTCGAGCACCCGCAGATCCCCGGTCGGCTGGTGTGCAACGGCTCCAGCTTCCACGTCCGGCGCGGCGAGATCGTCGGTTTCGCAGGGTTGATGGGAGCAGGACGGACGGAACTGGCGCGCTCCATCTTCGGGCGCACGTACGGCACCCATCTGGGCGGCCAGATCCTCATCGATGGCGAGGAGGTCACGATCCTCAGCGTCCCCGCTGCCATCTCGCACGGCATCGCCTACGTCCCCGAGGACCGCAAGGTGCTCGGGCTGAACCTGCTGGACAACGTGAAGGACACCATCGTCTCGGCGGGGATCAAGCAGATCTCCAGGCGGACGGTGATCGACGCGGAGGCGAAGGACAAGGCCGCCGAGGTCTACCGCAAGTCGATGAACATCAAGGCGGCCTCCATCGACGTCAACGTCGGCACCCTCTCCGGTGGCAACCAGCAGAAGGTGGTGCTGGCGAAGTGGATGTTCGCCCAGCCGTCGCTGGCCATCCTCGACGAGCCGACCCGGGGTATCGACGTCGGCGCGAAGTACGAGATCTACGGCCTCATCAACCGGCTCGCCGACCAGGGCAAGGGCGTGATCATGATCTCGTCCGAGTTGCCGGAACTGCTCGGTGTCTGCGACCGCATCTACACGGTGTTCGAAGGCCGGATCACCGGTGAGCAGTTGGCCGCCGAGGCGACCCAGGAATCCCTGATGCGGCTGATGACCGACACCGCCGACCAACCGGCCGCGGCCCAGTTCGGAACTACCCAGGAATCACCATGACAGCACCTAACGCAACCACCGCCGAGCGGACCGGGCGCCAGCCCGGCGACGGCTCCCGCCACGGCGTCAGGGAGGGGCTGAAGCGGCTCCTGGGAGGCAACCTTCGCCAGTACGGCATGCTGGGCGCGCTGGTGCTGCTGTCCGCGTTCTTCCAGTTCGCCAGCGGCGGCAAGATGCTGACGCCGTCCAACGCGCAGAACATCCTCAACGGCAACTCCTACGTGCTGGTCCTGGCGATCGGCATGCTGTTCGTGATCATCACCGGACAGATCGACCTCTCGGTCGGCTCGGTGGCGGCGGTGGTCGGGATCTGTACCGCGCTGTCGATCAACTTCTGGTCGTTCCCATGGTGGCTCGGAATCCTGTTCGGCCTGTTCGTCGGGATCCTGATCGGGATGTGGCAGGGCTCGTGGCTGGCCTTCGTGGGCGTCCCCGGGTTCATCACCACCCTGGCCGGCCTGATGCTGTTCCGCGGTCTGTACCAGTACGTCGGCAAGGCCTCCTCCCAGCCCGCCCCGAGCGAGATCCGGTTCATCGGCGGCGGCTACCTCCCCGAGTGGGGGCCGAACACCGGTCTCAACAACTCCACGCTGCTGCTCGGCGTGGTCGCTTTCGCGGTCCTCGTCCTGGTGGACATCCGCCGCCGGGCGCGGGTCAACAAGGCAGGTGGGACGCCGGCTCCGCTGTGGGCGATGGCCCTCCGGCTCGCCGTGATGGGGGTCGCCCTTGGGTACCTCACCTGGCTGTTCGGCAGCGGACGGCCGGGGACGTCCTTCCCCGTCACCGGCGTGATCCTTGTGATTCTCGGGCTGATCTACAACTTCATCGCCACCCGCACCACCATCGGCCGCGGCGTCTACGCAGTCGGCGGCAACAAGGCCGCGGCGGCGCTGACCGGCATCAGCGTCAAGCGGGTCTACTTCCTGGCCATGACCAACATGTCGTTCCTGGCCGCGATCGCCGCCATCATGTTCTTCGGGCGCTCGACCTCGACCGGGCCCGCCGACGGCGTCGGCTGGGAACTCGACGCGATCGCCGCCGTGTTCATCGGTGGCGCGGCGGTGTCGGGCGGCATCGGCACCGTGACCGGTTCGCTCATCGGTGGCCTGGTCATGGCCGTGCTGAACAACGGACTGTACCTGCTGGGGGTCGGTTCCGACATGACCCAGATCATCAAGGGCTCCGTGCTGCTCGTCGCGGTCGCCTTCGACCTGTACAGCAAGGCACAGGGCAAGTTCTCGGTCATCGGCGCCTTCCGCCGCGGCCTGAGCCCGAAGGCGGGCGATCGTGAGATCGAGAGCACCGCGCTGCCGACCGCTGATGCCGGCAACGCGATCTGGGCACTGGTCGGCTTCCTGGTCTTCCCGGTCGGCATCATCTTGTGGGCGATGTGGCACAAGTCCCAGCCGAACAATTCACGGCAGGCGCGCAATGGCGTCATCGCAGCCCTCGTCACCGGCGCCTTCATCGGCGTGATCCTGATGTTCGTCGCCCTCGCGCAGACCACCGGCCTGCTCAGCTGACCACTCGTCCTCCCGATTCACCAACCACAAGAGAAGGTAGACACATGGAGAAGATCGCAACCGCGATTCTGGCTCTCGGTGGCTCCGCCGCGTTGTTGCTCAGCGGCTGCGCCGCCAGTGAGCGCACCCCGACGAGCGCCGCGCCAGAGGCCTCCGCCAGCAGCGCGGCCCCGTCCGAGACGGCGCTGCCCGAGGGCATGATCCAGCTCGGATCCGGCTTCGAGGCCGGCGCCAAGATCGGCGTCTCGCTGCCGCAGAAGACGTCGGAGAACTGGGTCCTGGCCGAGGGCCTGTTCACCGACCAGCTCAAGGCTGCCGGCTTCGACCCGATCGTGCAGTTCGCCAACGGTGGCGCGCCCGAGCAGCAGAACCAGGTGGCGGCGATGATCGAGCAGGGCGTCAAGGTCCTGATCGTCGGCGCTGTCGACGGCTCGCAGCTCGGCGGCCAACTCGAGGCCGCCAAGGCAGCCGGCATCCCGGTGATCGCCTACGACCGTCTGCTGACCAACACCGATGCCGTCGACATGTACATGGCGTACGACAACTTCCAGGTCGGCGTGCTGCAGGGCACCGCGTTGCTGGAAGGGCTTGAGAAGTCCGGCAAGCCGTCACCGTGGAACATCGAACTGATCTCCGGTTCGCCCGACGACGCCAACTCCAAGCCGTTCTTCGAGGGTGGCATGAGCATCCTGCAGCCGAAGATCGACGACGGCACCCTGGTGGTGCCCTCCGGCCAGGTGACCCAGCAGCAGACCTCCACCGCGGGCTGGGAAGGCAAGGAGGCGCAGGACCGGATGGACGCGATCCTCTAGGCCAACTACCAGGGAGACGTCGCGCTCGACGGCATCCTGTCCCCGAACGACAACCTGGCCGCTCCGCTCTGACGGCGGTCAAGTCCGCCGGCAAGCCGAACCCGGTCATCACCGGCCAGGACTCCGAGGTCGAGTCGGTCAAGCTGGTCAAGGAGGGCGCCCAGTACTCCACCATCGACAAGGACACGAAGACCTTCGTGACCAAGGTTGTCGAGTACCTGGGCAAGATCCAGAAGGGCGAGCCGGTCGAGGTCAACGACACCACGTCCTATGACAACGGTGTGAAGGTTGTCCCGTCGTACTTGCTGACCCCGGTCATCGTCACCCAGGAGAACGTCTGCACGCAGTATGCGCCGGACACGG
>JAEZGC010000241.1 GCA_023437345.1 Actinomycetes bacterium | reverse complement strand
GGCTCCCGCGACGACGTCGCTTGACCCTCGGGGCGACCGGAGATCCCCGCTGCCCGCAGAAGTCCTGCCGGCCGCACAGGGGGAAGCGTCAGCCAGGCCTGGCTCAGGCCGCGGCAGCCGAGGGTCGCCTACCGCTGCCCGGCGGCCGCCTTGGCGCGCTGCCGCCAACTGGTCAGCACCCGTTCGGTGTAGCCGTTCGGCTCCTCGCGGCCGGTGAACACCAACTCCAGCGCGGCCTGGAACGGCTCGCTGGCAGCCAGGTCGGCAGCCATCGGACGGTAGCCCGGCTCGCCGGCGTTCTGCTCGTCCACGAACGCGGCCATCTCGGCGAACACCGCCCGCACGCGGTCGGCGTCCACGATGCCGTGGTGCAGCCAGTTCGCAATGTGCTGGCTCGAGATCCGAAGCGTCGCGCGGTCCTCCATCAGGCCGACGCCTTCCAGATCCGGCACCGTCGAGCAGCCGATCCCCAGGCCCACCCAACGCACCACGTACCCAAGGATCGACTGGGCGTTGGTCCGCAGCTCGTGGTCGATCTCCGCCTCGCCGGGCGCCGAATCCAGCACCGGCACATGGAGCAGCAGCCGGCGGTCGGTCCGACGGCCGGCCAGCTCACGCTGCCGGGCTGCGACATCCACCCGCAGGTAGTGCAGGGCGTGCAGGGTGGCGGCCGTCGGCGACGGCACCCACGCGCAGTTGGCGCCCGCCTCGGGATGGGCTTGCTTCTGGGCGACCATGTCGGCCATCGCCGCCGGCTTGGCCCACATGCCCTTGCCCACTTGAGCCTGCCCGGTGAACCCGGCGGCCAGCGCGACGTCGACGTTGCGGTCCTCGTAGGCGGTCATCCAGGTCGCCGACTTCATGGTGTTCTTGCGGATCATCGCCCCGGCATGGAAGTCGGTGTGGATCTCGTCGCCGGTCCGGTCAAGGAAGCCGGTGTTGATGAAGATCACCCGGTCCCGGGCGGCGGCGATGCACGCCTCGAGGTTCAACGAGGTCCGCTTCTCCTCGTCCATGATGCCGATCTTGACGGTGCACGGCGGCAGGCCGAGCGCCGCCTCGACGGCGCCGAACAGGTCCGCGGTGAGCGCGACCTCGTGAGGCCCGTGCTGCTTGGGCTTGACCAGGTAGACGCTGCCGGTGCGCGAATTGCGGAACCGGCCGAGACCACGCAGGTCGTGCAACGCAGCTGTGACGGTGACCAGCGCGTCCAGCACGCCCTCGGCGACCGGCTGGCCGTCGGCGGTCTGGACGGCGTCGGTGAACATGTGGTGGCCGACGGTGCGGGCCAGCAGCAGCGAGCGCCCGTGCAGGACGAGCGGGCTGCCGTCGGGGGCCCGGTACTGCCGGTCGGGGTTCATCACCCGGTGGACCGTGCGACCGTCCTTGGGGAAGTCTGCCGACAGCCCGCCGGTCATCATCCCCAGCCAGGTGCGGTACGCCGCTGCCTTGTCCTCGCCGTCGACTGTGGCGACCGAATCCTCAAGGTCGACGATGGTGGTGACCGCCGCCTCGACCAGGACGTCGGCCACGCCCGCCGGGTGACCGCTGCCGACCGGGTGGTCGCGATCGATCCGCAGCTCGACATGCAGGCCGTTACGGTGCAGCAGCACCGAGCGCTCGCTGGAGCCGGCGAACTGGGCCAGGTCCACCAGCCCGACCGGGCCGGCCACGGTCCGTGCGACAAGGCGGCCGTCGGCAGCGCCGTAGCCGGTGACATCGGAGTGCGACGCGCCGTCCAGCGGAAAGAACTCGTCGAGCAGCCGATCGACAGCCGCTATCACCTGGGCGCCACGACGCGGGTCGTAGCCCGGCGCGAGCTCACCCTCCAGCGGCAGCACGTCGGTGCCGTACAGCGCGTCGTAGAGCGAGCCCCAGCGCGCATTGGCAGCGTTCAACGCGTACCGCGGCACCGTCGAGGGCACGACCAGCTGCGGCCCCGCGATCCGGCTGATCTCCTCGTCCACGCCGGCGACCTCGACTGCCACCGACGGCACGGGCACCAGGTACCCCAGCTCGGTCAGGAAGTCCTCGTACTCGGCGGGGTCGGACGCGCCGCGGCTTCGGTGCCACTCGTCGATGGCGGTCTGCAGCCGGTCACGCTCGGCGAGCGCCTGGCTCAGCCGGCCGGCGAACCGGTGCTGCAGGTCGGCGAGAATGGCCCAGAAGGCGTCAGGGGTGATGTCCAGACCGGGCAGCAACTCGTCGGCGACGAAGCTCGCCAGATCGGGGTCGACGGTCAGGCCGGGGTGGGAATTGAGCGACATCGTCGTCCTCTCAGGTGGTCAGACCATTCTTAGCACACCACCTGCCCGACTCACCGGGACTTGCGTCGTTCCCTCGCCCTGACCTGCACATTCACCGGTGTGCCACGGAATCCGAAATCCTCCCGCAGCCGCCGCTGGACGAACCTGAGGTACTGCGGGTCGAACGCCCCCGAGGTGAACAGGGCGAACGTCGGCGGGCAGTTGTGGGCCTGGGTGCCGAACAGGATCCTGGGCTGCTTGCCACCGCGCACCGGGTGCGGGTGGGCAGCGGCGAGCCTGCCGAGGAAGGCGTTCAGCTTGCCGGTCGAGATCCGGGTCTCCCACCCCTCGAGGGCCTCCTCGATGGCCTTGCTGAGCCGGTCGACGTTGCGGCCGGTCAGGGCCGAGATGTTGACGCTCGGGGCCCACGCGAAGGCCTGGATGTCCTGCTCGATCTCCCGGGCCAGGTAGCGGCGCCGTTCGTCGTCGGTCAGGTCCCACTTGTTGTAGGCGATCACCATCGCCCGGCCGGCCTCCTCGACCATGCCGATCACCCGCAGGTCCTGGTCACTGATCGTCTCGGACGCGTCCAGCACCACCACGCACACCTCGGCGCGCTCGATGGCGCCCTGCGTGCGCAGCGACGCGTAGTACTCGTGGCCGGACGCCTCCTTCACCCGGCGACGCAGCCCGGCTGTGTCGATGAAGCGGTAGACCACTCCCCCGACCTGGACCAGTTCATCGACCGGGTCGACGGTGGTGCCGGCGACGTTGTCGACGACGGCCCGCTGCGAGCCGGCGAGCTTGTTGAGCAGCGAGGACTTGCCGACGTTGGGCCGCCCGATGATCGCGACCCGGCGAGGCCCGCCGGGTTGCGGGTCAGAGGCCCGCGGCGCATCGGGCAGCACGGCGAGCAGGGCGTCCAGCAGGTCGCCGGTGCCACGTCCGTGCATCGCCGAGACCGGCCACGGCTCGCCCAGCCCCAGGTTCCACATCATCGCGGCATCCGCCTCCTGGCGGGCGTCGTCGACCTTGTTGGCGGCCAGCACCACCGGCTTGCGGGAGCGGCGCAGCACTTCGACGACCGCCTCGTCGACGTCCTGGGTGCCGACTGTGGCGTCGACCACGAACAGGACGGCGTCCGCCGCGGCGATCGCCAGCTCGGCCTGTTCGGCGATCTGGGCGGCCATCCCCACCGCGTCCGGCGCCCACCCGCCGGTGTCGACCACAACGAAGTCGCGTCCGTTCCACTCCGCGTCATAGGAGACCCGGTCCCGCGTCACCCCGGGCAGGTCCTGCACGACGGCTTCCCGCCGGCCGATGATCCGGTTGACCAGCATCGACTTGCCGACGTTGGGACGGCCGACGACCGCGACGACCGGCTTGTCGAGGGCGTCCTGTCCGCCGTCGGGGAAGGTGTCGGTCATAGCGTCGGCACCAGGGCGAGAACAGCGTCGATGGTCTGGTCGAGGCTGAGGTAGGTGCAGTCGAGGTGGACGACGCCGTCCGCGGCGGTCGTGAAGTTCACCAGCTTGGAGTCGTCCTGGTCGCGCCGCAGGACCTGGTCGGCCAGGGCGGCGGAGTCGACCTCGCCACCCAGGTCGAGCTTGCGGCGGGCCATCCGGATCTCCGGATCGGCGGTCAGCAGCACCCGCAGGGCGGCGTCCGGCGCGACGACGGTGGTGATGTCGCGACCCTCGGCGACGATCCCCGCCGGAGCTGCGTCGATAATGGCGCGCTGCCGGGCAACCAGGTCCTCCCGGCACTCGGCCAGGGTCGAGACCGCGCTGACCGTGGCCGAGACCTCCTGCCCGCGGATCCGCGTGGTGACGTCGACGCCGTTGACCCGGACCCACTGGTCGTTGGGGTCGGTGCTGATCTGCAGGTCGGCGGTCCGGGTGGCGGCGATCACGCCCGCGGTGTCGGACGGGTCCACCCCGGCATCAAGGAAGGCGCAGGTCACCGCGCGGTACATGGCGCCGGTGTCGAGGTAGGCGAGGCCGAGCCGGTCGGCCACGGCGCGGGAGGTGGTCGACTTGCCCGACCCGCTCGGGCCGTCGATGGCGATGACCAGGCGTTGCGTCATGGGGCTCCTTGTCTACAGGGTCGATTCGGGCTCGCGCAGCCGCCAGCCGGCGGCAGTCATGGCGGTGCGAAGGTCGTCGGCACGTTCGGGGCCGACCTGGAGCGACAGGTAGCCGATCTCGCGCTCGACGTCGTGGTCGATGGACAGGTCCTCGACATTGACCCCGGCGGTCTCGATGTCGGCGAACAGCCGCGCCAGCGAGCCCGGTTCGTCGGGGATCTCCACCACGACCCTGGCGTAGTCGACAGGGGCGAGGCCGTGCTTGCCGGGCAGCGCCCTGGTGCCCTCGCGGCCGCGTTCCAGCAGTTCGGTGATCGCCGCCGGGTCGTCGAGCGCCTGGATCACCGAGGCGAGGTCGGCCTGCAGTCCGGCGAGTTCCTGCCGGACGGCGGCCCGGTTCGCGGTGATGATCTGGCGCCACAGCTCGGGGTCCGACCCGGCGATCCTTGTGACATCGCGGACGCCCTGTCCGGCCAGCCGCAGGTGCTCGGTGGGAACCCGGGTCAGTCCGGCGGCGACCAGCGCCGAGACCAGGTGCGGCAGGTGGGAGACCTGGGCTACCGCCTCGTCGTGGTGCGCGGCACCCATGGTGACCCGACGGGCCCCGCACAGGCGGGCCAGTTCCTGCACGTCCAGGACGGCGTGCCCTGCCGAGGTGTCGTGCGGGGTGACGACCCACGTCCGGTCGACGAACAGGTCGGCATTGGCGGTCAGCGGGCCCATCTTCTGGGACCCGGCCATCGGGTGCGAGCCGACGTACCGGCTCAGGTCCGCACCGGTGGCCCGCAGCGCGGCCAGCACGGTGCCCTTGACGGACCCGACGTCGGTCACCGTCGCGTGCGGGTAGCTCGCCAGCGCCCGCTCGACGACAGTGGGCAGCGCATCCGGGGGTACCGCGACGACGACGAGCCGGACCGCGTCGGGTTCGGGCCGGGCTGTGGTTCCGCCGCCGAGCGAGGCGGCGACCCTGGCGTGGCTGGAGGCGCGGTCGGCCAGGTGGACGCCGACGCCGGCCCGGGTCAGGGCGAGCGCCACCGAGGCGCCGACCAGGCCGGTGCCGATGACGAGCGTGGGTGAGAGGTCGATAGGGATCATCGCGGGGTCACTGGCCGCCCTTCTGCACGAAGGCGCGCACGTACTCCTCGGCGTCCGCCTCGAGGACCTCGTCGATCTCGTCGAGGATGGCGTCGTAGTCGGCGGGACTGACGCTGTCGGAGGTGCTCAGGTCGACCCCGCTGCCGTCTGCGCGGCGCACCTGGCGCTCCTGTCGCACCCGTTCGGCCATCATCCACTCCTTGCTCGACGTCCCACCCTACCGAGCCAGCGCCGCCAGCACCGCATCCAGGTCACCCGGCGTGAGCGGGTCGGACAGGTCGAGCCGGGTCCGGCGACCGGACGCTGCGCGCACCACGAGCCAGTCCCACGAACCTGCCACGACGGCCTCGGGCCGCCGCTGCACGAGGCTGCCGCGCAGCCACGCCCTGGTGTCGGACGGGGGTTCGACGACGGCCCAGTCGACGTCCGGGTGGAACGGGAGCGCACGGAGGCCGCCGCGCCCGGCGAGCAGCTCGTACGGCGAGCGTGGGGCCAGCTCGGCCCAGGCCAGGTCGAGCTGTGCGAGCCGCGGCGAGTCGGGCGGCAACCCGTGCCGGTCGGCGTAGGAGCGCAGCAGCCGCTGCTTGGCGGCCCAGTCCAGCCGGTCGGCCAGCCGGTCCGGGTCGGTGCCGAAGTCGGCCAGCGCCTCCTGCCAGGCATCCAGCACGGCGAAGTCTCCGCCGGCCCGCTCGGCGTGCGCCCGCGCGGCGGCGAGGTACTCGCCCTGCAGGTCGGCTGCGGTGATCGTCCGTCCGTCAGCGAGCCCGACCGGTCGGGACGCGTCGTGGCTCACCGCCCTCATCGCCGCCACCGGGTCGGCCAGCGGGAGGATCGGCAGCGCGTCGGCCTCGAGCGCCGCCAGCACGGCCGCGGCACCGCCCAGCTTCAGCCAGGTCGACCACGGCGACCGGTTGGCGTCGCCGGTGATCACGTGCAGCCGCCGGTACCGCGCCGGCGGGGCGTGCGGCTCGTCGCGGGTGTTGATGATCGGGCGGTTGCGGGTGGTCTGGATCCCCTCGACGGTCTCGAAGAAGTCGGCCCGCTGGGTGAGCTGGAATCCCGGCCGCTCGCCGAACTGGCCCAGCCCGACGCGTCCGGCGCCGCAGATGATCGAGCGGGAGACCAGGTATCCGGTGAACCCGCTGACGATCCGCTGCCAGGGGGTGGCCCGGTCGAGCAGGTAGTTCTCGTGGCAGCCGTAGGAGGCGCCGTGGGAGTCGGTGTTGTTCTTGAAGATCCGGACGGGGGTGCCGAGC
>JAEZGC010000184.1 GCA_023437345.1 Actinomycetes bacterium | reverse complement strand
GGACCTGGCCCTGTGCGACACCGAGACCTGTCGCTGGCAGATCCAGAAGGGGTCCGGCGTCCGGACCGAGCACCCGATCTGGCTGATCCACAAGGCCTACGGCCTGTCCCGCTGAGGAGGCCCTTGCTCGACCTGGGTCCGGGACACCAGCGGAACCGCCCGGTCGGCGAATCTCCGCGCCCGCGTCCGTCCAGAGGAGATGGGGGTCGTGGGCGACTGTTTCCGCCACGAGAGCGGCGCCTTCCGGCACCCGAGCGGGATCACCAGCGTCCGAGGTGTGGCGCCCCGGGGTGACGACGAGGACCCGATGCAATCCGACCGGGCCCTCGTCGCCCGTGGGGGGAGGGGAGGGTGGCTCAGTCGTTCGAGCCGGGGTTGCCTATCGAGCGCGGCGGGTCGTACTCCGCCAGCGGGTCGGGAGTCTCCCCCGGGTTGCCGACCGAGCGCGGCGCGTCGTACTCAGCGACAGGGTCAGGAGTCTCCCCCGGGTTGCCTACCGAACGCGGCGGGTCCATCTCGTCGACGAGGTGCGGAGTGTCGCCGGGGTTGCCGACCGAGCGGGATCCGAACCCGTCGCCGCTGCCGGGCTCCATCGGGGGCACCTGGTCGCCGGTGACGACGCCCTGGTCGAACTGGTCGGCAGGGTCGATCACGACACCGGGATCCTCGCCCCGGTCACCGGGGACGCCGGGCCGGCCGTACGGGTCGTCAAGCAGCTCAGAACCGGTCACCGAACCGGCCGGCTGGTAGCCGGCGGAGCCGTCAGTGAGGTCGCTGCGGGAGTCGTCGACGATGCCAGCCTCCGCGTCGTAGCCGGGGCGGGCGGCCGGGTCGAGCACGGGGTCGACCTGATCGTCGTGGGCTGAGCCTTCGGGCGGCAGCCGGGTGGGGTCGGTCTGGTTGAACTCGTTGGTCATGTCTCCTCCTGGGTGGACGCCGGCCCGGACGGGCGGCGCCGCGAGCCTGCGGGATGTACGCCCCGGCCCTTACCCTGTGCATCGCGCGACAAACGGTGACGCCGCGGCACGGGGAATGCCCGCCCGCCGCGCGGGGTTAGCCACCGTAGAGCCCGGCACCGGCCGGTAGAGTGGAAACCCCCACACCTGCGCTGAGGAACCATGTCTGAGATTCGCGACGTCATCATCATCGGCTCCGGCCCGGCGGGCTACACCGCTGCCGTCTACACCGCCCGCGCGAACCTCAAGCCGCTGCTCTTCGAGGGCGCGCTGACCGCCGGCGGCGCCCTGATGAACACCACCGAGGTCGAGAACTTCCCCGGCTTCGCCGAGGGCATCATGGGGCCTGACCTGATGCTCGCGATGCGGGCCCAGGCCGCACGGTTCGGCGCCGAGATCATCACCGACGACATCACCGCTGTCGACCTCACCGGCCCGGTGAAGTCGGTCACCGACTCCGACAGCGGCGTCCACCACGCCCGGGCCGTCATCCTGGCGATGGGCTCCGGCTACCGCCGGCTCGGCCTGCCGGACGAGGACCGGCTGTCGGGCCGCGGGGTGTCGTGGTGCGCCACCTGCGACGGCTTCTTCTTCCGAGACAAGGACATCGCCGTGGTCGGCGGCGGCGACTCCGCGCTGGAGGAGGCAACCTTCCTGACCCGGTTCGCCAGTTCGGTCACCGTCATCCACCGCCGTGACGAGCTTCGCGCGTCCAAGATCATGATCGCCCGCGCCGAGGCCGACCCCAAGCTCAGCTTCGCCTGGAACTCGGCGGTCACCGGGATCAACGGTGACTCGTCTGTCTCCTCGCTCACCCTCACCGACACGCTCACCGGCGACACCCGCGAACTGCCCGTCCAGGGCCTGTTCGTCGCCATCGGGCACGACCCGCGCTCCGAACTCGTCCGCGGCCAGGTCGAGGTGGACGCAGCCGGCTACGTGATGGTCGACTCGCCGACCACCCGCACCAACGTCCCCGGCGTTTTCGCCGCCGGCGACCTGGTCGACCACAGCTACCGGCAGGCGATCACCGCTGCCGGCACCGGCTGCGCCGCCGCGCTGGACGCCGAGCGCTACCTTGCCGCGCTCGCCGACTCCGGCGCCGCGCTGGCCGACGTCGTGTCGGCCTGAGCCCGTAGCCTGAACCCGCGGCGCCACCGGCGCCCCCCAACTCCACACCAGACCCGCACCACGAGGAGCCCCCATGGCAGCTGTCGCCGAAGTCACCGACGCCACCTTCACCGAACAGGTGCTGAAGTCGTCCAGGCCCATCCTTGTCGACTACTGGGCCGAGTGGTGCGCGCCGTGCAAGCAGCTCTCCCCGATCATCGAGGAGCTGGCCGGCGAGTACGGCGACCGGATCGGCTTCTTCAAGCTGAACGCCGACCTCAACACCGACACCACCATCAAGTACGGCATCCTCGGCCTGCCGACCATCCAGGTCTTCGTCGGCGGCGAGGTGGTCAAGCAGTTCCAGGGCGGCAAGACGAAGGCCACCCTGGTCAAGGCGCTGGAGGAGTACCTCTAGGGCCGGCGGCCCCCCGGGCTGAGGGCGACACCAACCGATGATCGAGCTACGCACCCCCGCCGAACTCCAGGCGATGCGGCCCGCCGGTCGCTTCGTCGCGAGCGTGCTCGCCACGCTGCGCGAGGAGGTCGACGTGGGCACCAACCTGCTCGATATCGACGCCCGCGCGCACGACCTGATCCGCCAGGCCGGCGCCGAGTCGTGCTACATCGACTACCACCCCTCGTTCGGGTCGGGCCCGTTCGGCAAGGTGATCTGCACCTCGGTCAACGACGCCGTGCTGCACGGACTCCCCCACGACTACCAGCTGCGCGACGGCGACCTGATCTCGCTCGACTTCGCGGTCGCCGTCGACGGCTGGGTCGCCGACTCGGCGATCTCGTTCGTGGTCGGCACACCGCGTCCGGCCGACCTGGCCCTCATCGACACCACCGAACGGGCCCTCGACGCTGCCATCGCGACAGCCACCCTCGGCAACAAGACCGGCGACATCGCCGCCGCGATCGGCGCAGTGGCCCGGGAGGCCGGCTACACCGTCAACACCCAGTTCGGCGGCCACGGCGTCGGGCGGACCATGCACGGCGACCCCCATGTGCCCAACGACGGCCGTCCCGGCCGCGGCTTCCCGCTGCGCGAGGGGCTGGTGATCGCCATTGAACCGTGGCTGCTGGCGAGCACCGACAAGATAGTCACCGACCCCGACGGCTGGACGCTGCGCAGCGCCGACGGGTCGCGCGGCGCGCACAGCGAGCACACCATCGCGATCACCGCTGACGGCCCGCTGATCCTCACCGACCGGGCAGTGCTGGGCTGATCAGCCGTCCCGCGTCACCCGTCCGACAGGCTCGGGGCCGAGCGGACGCAGCCCGCCCACCAGGCGGGCCAGCACCTCACGCAACCCGGAACGCTGGGTGACCGTGGCGTCAAGATCCAGCCGGTACAGCCGCTCGTCCAGAGCCCGGGTGAACCCGACCGCCCGCAGGAAGTCGGCCGGCGGAGTGCCGCAGTCCTTGCGGACCCGGGTGCCACGCGCAAGGATCGCCGGCACGTCACGCGACAACAACCCTGCCGCGGTCGCCTGCACCAGGCGTCGGCCGCGGCCCCGACCGGTGTGGCCGGGCCCCACCCACAGACAGGTGAGCAGGGCGTCGCGGGTGTCGCCGACCGGCGTCACCAGCACCAGTCCGGTGCGCTCCCCGTGCAGGCTGAGGCCGGCCCCGACGAAGCCCCAGGCGCGTTCGGCAGCGATCACCTGCTCGTCGTCCGGGCTCACCTGGCGACCGCAGTAGGGGCACGACAGGCCGGCCAGGTCGCCCCGGCCGATCCATGACAGGCTGCTCATGTGGCTCCTCTGGTGGGCTCGGTTTCATCCTAGGCCGCGCGTGCGGCAGTCTGGTCGGGTGAGCCTTCCTGAACCGTCCCGGCGGGACACCCGCCTGGACACCTATGTCGACGCGTACGCCGAACGGACCCACGGCCTGACTGTGTCAGCCGTGCGTGCCCTGTTCGCCGTCGCCAATCGGCCCGAGGTCGTCTCACTGGCCGGCGGGATGCCGAACATCGCCGACCTGCCCCGCGAGCAACTCGGCGAAGCCGTCTCGCAGCTGATCCGCACCCACGGCACGCAGGCCATGCAGTACGGCTCCGGCCAGGGCGAGCCGTTCATGCGGGAACACATTGTCGAGGTGATGGCGGAGGAGGCCATCCAGGCCCACGCCGACGACATAGTGGTGAGCTGCGGCTCCCAGCAGGCGCTGGACCTGGTCACCAGGGTGTTCTGCGACCCCGGCGACGTGGTACTGGCCGAGGCGCCGTCCTATGTCGGGGCGCTGGGCACCTTCCACGCCTACCAGTGCGAGGTGGTCCACGTGACCATGGACGAGCACGGGATCGACCCGGACGCCCTGGTGCACGCCGTCGTGACCCTGCGGGCGGCCGGACGGAAGGTGAAGTTCCTCTACACCATCCCCAACTTCCAGAACCCCACCGGGGTCACCCAGAGCATTGAACGTCGCCACCGGCTCGCCGAGCTCGCCCGGGAGCTCGACCTGCTGATCGTCGAGGACAACCCCTACGGGCTGCTCACCCTGCAGGACTCGCCGATGCCGGCGATCCGCTCGCTGGACGCCGAGAACGTGATCTACCTCGGCTCCTTCTCGAAGACCTTCGCCCCGGGGTTCCGGGTCGGCTGGGCACTCGCGCCGCACGCCGTGCGGGAGAAGCTCGTGCTGGCCCAGGAGGCTGCCACGCTCGCCCCGCCGGTGTTCTCCCAGTACGTGATCAGCGCCTACCTCGACCAGTTCGACTGGCGCGCGCAGATCGAGACCTACCGGGCCATGTACCGCTCCCGGCGTGACGCCATGTTCGCCGGGCTGCGCGAACACATGCCGCAGGGCACCACCTGGACCAACCCCCAGGGCGGCTTCTTCGTCTGGGTGACGTTGCCGGAGGGCCTCGACGCCCAGGCGATGCTGCCCCGCGCCGTGTCGGCCCGGGTCGCCTACGTCCCCGGCACGGCGTTCTACGCCGACGGGCTCGGCAGCCGCAACATGCGCCTGTCGTACTGCTTCCCAACCCCGGAGCGGATCCTGGAGGGCACTCGCCGGCTCGGCGAGGTCATCGAGGGCGAGCTCGACATGATCCGGACCTTCGGCCTGGCCGCCGAGACCGGGACCCCGCGCTACCTCGACCAGACCTCCAGTCCGGCCCCCGACATCAGTTAGGCACCGCCCATGTCACAGCCCACATCCCATGGACCCATCGTCGTGCTCGCCGGCGGCCTCTCCCACGAGCGGGAGGTCTCCCTGCGGTCCGGCCGCCGGGTCTCCCAAGCGCTGCGCGACCAGGGCCGGGAGGTTCTCGAAGCCGACGTCACACCGAACCTGATCGAGCTGCTCGCCGGGCTGACCAACCCGGTGGTCTTCCCGCTGCTGCACGGCGGGGTCGGCGAGGACGGTGGCCTGCAGCAGGTGCTGACCCTGCTCGACATCCCCTACGTCGGCTCGTCCCCGGCGGCCTGCCGTCGCTCCTTCAACAAGGCGGTCTCCGGACCGCTGGCCGACCAGGCCGGGCTGCGCACGCCGGAGACCGTCGCCCTGCCGCACGACATGTTCCGCGAGCTGGGCGCCGTCCACCTGGTGAAGGCGCTGGCCGAGCGGATCGACTTCCCGATGATGGTCAAGCCGGCCCGAAGCGGCTCGGCGCTGGGCTGCACCAAGGTGACCAGGGAGGCCGACCTGCCCGCCGCCATGGTGGCCGCCTACTCCTACGGCGAGCTGGCGGTGGTGCAGAGGTACATCGAAGGCACCGAGATCGCGGTCACGGTCGTCGAACTGGACGGTGAACCGATAGCCCTGCCCGGGGTGGAGATCCGTCCCGAGTCGGGGATCTACGACTACACGGCCCGCTACACCGCCGGCGAGACCCGCTTCATCGCCCCGGCCGCGGTTCCCGACGAGGTGGCTAAGGCGTGCGCTGACCTGGCGATCACCGCCCACCGGGTGTTCGGGCTTCGCGACCTGTCGCGCGCCGACATCATCGTCGCCGGCGACGGCCGGCCCGTGTTCATCGAGTCCAACTCGGCGCCCGGGATGACCGAGACCTCCCTGGTGCCGCTGTCGGTGGAGGCGGCCGGCTGGAACTTCGGGCTGTTGTGCGCCCAGCTGGTCGACAACGCCTGGGCCCGCCACGCGGGCTGAGCGATGCCGACCCGGGTCAAGCAGGGGCTCGTCGGGGCCGCCGGGGTGGCGGTGGCCGTCACGATGCTGTGGCTCGGGCTGTGGCAGATGCAGGTGTTCGAGTCCAGGGAGGACAGCTCGGCGCAGGCCCGGGCCGCGCAGCCGCCGGTGGCCCTGCTCGCCAACGTGAACCCGGACGGCACAGTCGGCGATGTCTACGGCCGGCAGGTGGCAGTCACCGGACAGTACCTGCCCGAGCAGGAAGTACTCATCACCGCAGCTGACGGCAGCGCCCGGGTGCTCACCGCGCTGCAGGTGCCCGACGGCAGGGTGCTGCCGGTGGTGCGCGGGCTCGCGCCGTCCGCCGGGACGCTCCCACCCCCGCCCACCGGCGCGATCGAGGCTGTCGGGGTCTTCCTGCCGTCCGAGCCCGGCACCGACACCCCCTGGGGCTCGGTTCGGCTGCCCGCCCTCGCCCAGCAGTGGCCGCAGCAACTGCTGCCAGGCTTCGTCACCCTCTCCGGGGACGGCGCCCGCGCGCAAGGGCTCGAGCCGGCGCGCGTCGCCCTGCCGAGCGGGGAGGGTTCCTGGCAGAATTACGGCTACGCGCTGCAGTGGTGGGTGTTCGCAGCGTTCGCGCTGTTCATGGCCGGCCGGTTCGTCAGGGCCATCGGGCGGCACGGTACGTTGGGGGACACCGACGACCTGATGGACCCCGACCCGGTCGCCCCGAACCAC
>JAEZGC010000153.1 GCA_023437345.1 Actinomycetes bacterium | reverse complement strand
GTGCAGGCCCTGCCGTTGAGCAGGTACTGCCACGCCGCCCCGGGCGAGCCCTTGCCGGCCACCACGAGGGTGACCCGCGCTCCGGGCTTCAGCGTCGCCCGCGCCTTCCGCGGGCTCACCACCACGGTGTCGCCGGACTGCTTGACCTTCATCCCGGCCACCTTGACCGACTTCTGGCCCTCGGGGGCCGTCCACGACAGCTGCCACGGCTTGAGCTTCTCGGTGCCGAGGTTGCGCACCGTCAGCAGCGACACGAACCCCTTCTTGCCGAGCTTCTTGCTGATCACCTTGACGTCACAGGTCAGCGGCGCCACAGGCGGGTTGGCCAGCTCGATGAGTTCCCGGGCCTGGACGGCGAACCACTGGCCGGCGTCCGGGTCCTCGATGCCGCGGGCCGGGTCGAGCGGGCCGGCGGTGCCGCGGTAGCAGTTGCCGTCGGACTCGCCGGGCACCTTGATCCACAGCAGCGCGTCGACCAGGTCGATGCCGGTGGTGGTCGTCGGACGGGCGCCGAGCCCGCGGTCCGGCGGGTTGCACCAGTCCTCGTGGGCCGGGTACTCGCCCACCGGGTACTGCCACGGGCCGAGGCCGTTGCGGCTGGTGTCGATGACGAAGTGCGTGGTCGGGACCACCGAGCCGAGCTGCGAGGCGTACCGCGAGTCGACGCCGGTGGTGTTCAGCGCCGGGTCGGCGTTGTCGGGCGTCCATTCGCCGTAGGGCGACATCGCGACGCCCTGCCAGTCGGTGGCCGGCCCGCCGTTCCAGTACTGGTTGCCGCACTCGCCGAACGCGCCGGGGCTCCCCGGGGCCCCGGGGACATAAGGCTGCACGACGCTGGCGTAGGCGATGCACTGCGACACCCAGGTGCCGAACACGACCTGGTTGGTCGTGAACTGGTAGTTGGACGCGTTGAGGTAGAACCCGTCAGCGCGCTGCACGCCGGCCTTGATCAGCCGGTCGGAGACCTCGCCGACGTTGAGCCAGGCGGAGCTGGTGCCGTCGAGGTAGACCGACACCTTCGGCTTGGCCTTGAGCGCGTCCACCGCGTGGTTGAGCTGCACGTACCGCTCGGACGCGGCCGTCGCCGGGTCGAGCTCGGCCGGCTGGCACCACTCGGTGTTGTTGTCCAGTGTGGTGTAGTGCGGGATGATCCCGACGCCGTCCGGTTCGAGGATGACGGTCGCCGGACGGTTGCCGATCCCGGCGGCGAAGCCGTCGATCCACGCCTTGTAGGCGGCGGTGTCGAGCGCCCCGCCGGCCGAGTACTGGGCGCAGTCGCGGAACGGCAGGTTGTAGGCGACCAGGACGGGCATCTTGCCGGCCTTGGCGGCGGCCGTCACGACGGCGTGGACCTCCTTGCGTACCTCGGTCGGGGTGCCGGACGTGAACCAGGTGGCGGACGGGAAGCTGGCGAGCAGCTGGGCGTCGGCGCGGGCCTGCCCGGTGAGGCTCTGTGCGGCCTCGAGGGTGCTGCTCAGCGGGTTGACGTAGAGGGTGGAGCCGACCAGTCCGGTCGGGGCCGGCTTGGGCTTGCCCGGGGCGGGCTTGGGAGGTTTGGCGGCGGCGCCGCCGGCGCTCATGGTCAGGGTTCCCAGCGCGAGCGCGGCTGCCGCAAGGACGGCGACGACGCGGGAGCCGGGGGGAAAGGTTGCAGACACGAAAGCCTCCAAGGGTGGGGTCATCCTTGACGCCGCCGACAGCTTCGTCAGCGGGAGAGGTCACCGAAGCGCCTCGATGAGAGCGCTTCCATTACTGTCTCGGGGTCCAGAATCGCCTACCCCGTGCGGGGCGTCAATGGTGGAGTCCGCAGAATCCTGTCACCACAGCCGACATGGCTGCATATCCGCCTCATGCCGCCTGTGGGAACGGGATTGTGCGGGTCAGCCGGGCGGCCACCCGACCCTGACACGAAGGAGACCCCGCCCGGTTTCCCGGACGGGGTCACTGTGCGCGCTCGGAGGGACTCGAACCCCCAACCTTCTGATCCGTAGTCAGATGCTCTATCCGTTGAGCCACGAGCGCCGGAGCAACGTCCACGATACTCGACCGGTTCCGGACGAGTCCAACCGGGCCCCCGGCGGCGCCCGGCCGGCCCGGACAATCGTGCCCCACCGCGCGGCAATATCCCCCACCGGACGAGCGGCGGCGCGGGATGGGGCAAGATGGAAGCGGAGGCAACGCAACGTCGCGAGCCACGCAAGGAGTGATCCCCATGTCTCTGGACGCCCCCGCCATCCCCACCAACGCTCCTGCGAGCCTGCCGCCCGCCCTTGCCCAGTGGGTCGATGACGTCGCCGCCCTGACCCGCCCCGACCGCGTCCACTGGTGCGACGGATCGGTGGCCGAACGCGACCGGCTGTACGCCGAGATGGTCGCCGCGGGCACGATGATCCAGCTCAACCCCGAGCTGCGCCCCGGCTGCTACCTGGCCCGCTCGACGCCGTCGGACGTGGCCCGCGTCGAGGCCCGCACGTTCATCTGTTCTGCCGACCCCGAGGACGCCGGCCCGACCAACAACTGGGCCGACCCCGTCGCGATGCGCGAGACCCTGCGCGGCGTGTTCAGCGGCTCGATGCGGGGCCGGACCATGTACGTAGTCCCGTTTTCGATGGGTCCGCTGGGCGGGCCGATCTCGAAGCTGGGCATCGAGGTGACCGACTCGCCCTATGTCGTGGCGAACATGCGGATCATGACGCGGATGGGCAGCGCGGCGCTGGAGCGGATCGTCGCCGGGGAGTACTGGGTGCCGGCGATCCACTCGGTCGGCTACCCGCTGGTCGACGCCGACGGGCAGCGCCGCCCGGACGTCACCTGGCCGTGCAACGACGAGAAGTACATTGCCCACTTCCCCGAGACGCACGAGATCTGGTCGTACGGCTCGGGTTACGGCGGCAACGCGCTGCTGGGCAAGAAGTGCTACGCGCTGCGGATCGCGTCAGTGCTGGCCCGCGAGGAGGGCTGGCTGGCCGAGCACATGCTGATCCTGAAGCTGACCCGGGCCGACGGCCGGGTGTTCCACGTCACGGCGGCGTTCCCGTCGGCGTGCGGGAAGACGAACCTTGCGATGCTGCGGCCGACGATCCCCGGCTGGAAGGCGGAGACGATCGGCGACGACATCGCCTGGATGCGTCCCGGTCCGGACGGACGGCTGCGCGCGATCAACCCGGAGGCGGGCTTCTTCGGCGTCGCGCCGGGCACCTCGGAGGAGACCAACCCGACGGCGCTGCACGCCCTCGACCACGACACGATCTTCACCAACGTCGCGCTGACCGACGACGGGGACGTGTGGTGGGAGGGCCTCACCGCCGAGCCGCCGGCCCACCTGGTCGACTGGCAGGGGCAGGACTGGACGCCGGACAGCGGCCGTCCGGCGGCGCACCCGAACAGCCGGTTCACCGTCCACGCCGCCCAGGCGGAGTCGATTGCGCCGGACTGGGAGGACCCGGCCGGGGTGCCGGTGGACGTGATCCTGTTCGGCGGCCGGCGGACCCGCAACGTGCCGCTGATCAGCGAGTCGTACAGCTGGGAGCACGGGGTGTTCGTCGGCGCGACGGTGTCGTCGGAGCAGACCGCGGCGGCGGAGGGGACGGTGGGCGCGCTGCGCCGCGACCCGTTCGCGATGCTGCCGTTCTGCGGCTACAACATGGCCGACTACTGGGGGCACTGGCTGCAGGTGGGTGCGGCGCTGGGTGACAAGGCGCCGCGGATCTTCCAGGTGAACTGGTTCCGGCGCGGCCCGGACGGGCGCTACCTGTGGCCGGGGTTCGGGGAGAACTCGCGGGCGATCGAGTGGGCGTTGCGCCGGGTGGCCGGCGAGCTGGACGCGGTGGATGCGATCTCGGGACGGTTGCCCGCCCCGGGGGATCTGAACATCGACGGGCTGGACGTGTCGGCCGACGACCTGGAACGCATCTTCGCGCTCGACCCTGACGCGTGGACGCAGGAGGCCGACCTCACCGAGGAGTACTTCGCCCAGTTCGGCGACCGGCTGCCGGCCGAACTGGCCCGCCAGCTGGAGCAGTTGCGGGAGCGGATCGCGTCCGCCCGCGCCGGATAGCCGACAGAATCCGGGAGCCAGACGGCATCGGCGTGGATTATCCACGCCGGTCCCGCGGGGACCCCGGATTGTGTTCGGACCCCAAGGCCCGGGGGCCGGCAAACCTTGGGGTAGGGGTTGGGGTCGCGCCCCGATGGCGGACGGGTGCGGCCACGGGAGGGTTGTGGCACACGCACATCCCACAAGGAGACACCCTGATGACCGCCACCATCCCGGCGCCCGTCAAGTCGTGCGAGGCCAAGGATCTCGTGTTCGCCCACCAGGCGTTCCGCCGGCTCTATGCCCTCGCCCCCGACGCCGTCCGCGCCACCGACCCCACCGACCGCAAGCGGGTCCGCGCGCTGGCCGGCACCCTCACCACCATCAACCAGGCCCTGCACCACCACCACACGGTGGAGGACACCATGTTGTGGGACACCCTGTCGGAGCGGAAGCCGGCCTGCGGCCTGCACGTCGAGCTGATGAAGCAGCAGCACGGCAAGGTGGCCACCCTGCTGGCGGGCTCCCCCGAACTGGTGGACGCCTGGCGCGACAACCCTGGCCCGGAGACCGCCGAGGCGCTGGCGGCCGGTTTGCCGCTATCGACGCGCTGCTGACCATCCACCTGCAGGACGAGGAGGGCAAGATCATCCCGGTCATCGAGGAGGTGATCAGCGCCGCCGAGTGGGACAAGGTGGGTGAGGCCGCCCGCACCACCTACGACCCGGCCCAGATCGTGCTGTTCCTCGGCCTGATCATGGAGGTCATGCCGGACGACGAGCGCGCCGAGTTCGAGGCGGAACTGCCCGGGCCGGTGAGGATCGTCTGGGCGCTGGTCGGCCGCCACGCCTACCGCCGGATGATGGACCGCCTGCAGCCCGTCCGGTGACACCAGCTCGGGGTTGCCGGGACCAGCCGCCTGTGAGGGCATCGGGGTCCCGGCACCCCGGTTCGAACGGCCGCAACCCGGTCGGATTCCGGCCCTCGAGGGAACATTGCCCTCGGGGGCCGGTCTGCTTCCGGTTTGCGTGCCAATCAGGTCAGCAGGGCGGGCCCGCCAGCCGCTGCGGCCAGCTCAGCGGGGCGGGCCTGCCAGCCGCTGCAGTCAGCTCAGCGGGGCAGGTCCGCGAGGCGCCGTGACCAGGCCAGCGCGTCGGCGATCCCGTCGGCGATGCTGCGGCGGGCCTGCCAGCCCAGCACCCGGGCCGCCTTCGCCGCTGACGTGCAGCAGCCCACCACGTCGCCGGGACGGGGCGGCGCCGCGACGACGGGCATCGGGGCGCCGGTCTCCTCGCCGAACGCCTCGACCAGTTCGAACACCGTGGTGCCGTTGCCGGTGCCGAGGTTGATCACGTCGTAGCCGGGCCCGGTGGTGTCGCCGGCGATCACCTGGTCGAACCGGACGAGCGCCGCGACGTGGGCCTGGGCGAGGTCCCACACGTGGATGT
>JAEZGC010000132.1 GCA_023437345.1 Actinomycetes bacterium | reverse complement strand
GCGCAGCGGCCGGCGCGACCTGTCGACCATGCTGCGTCGGCTCGCGGCGCGCCAGTCGGCGGGCTGGCGGGAGGCACTGGCCCTGGTCGCCGCCGGCCACGCCCACTGCGGGCACGGCGCGGCCACTTTCGACCCGCGGGTGGCGGTGATCGACCCGGGAGGGTTGGCCGCCGCGGGCTTCAAGGAACTGTCGCGGAGCCTGATCGAGGACTACGGGGCGAGCCTCGCCGAAGCGCTCAACATCGTGCTGCGCGGGCGCCACTGTCCGCTGTCGCCGTCCGACCACGCGATGGTGACTCTGGAAACCCCCGCCCCGGGCGCCACCGTGATCTCCGGGCTGTCCCAGGCCCGGATGGGCGCCCACTGGTTCGAGTGAGCCCGCGGGCCGCGACCCGCGACAGCGGTCACTCGACGGGCGCCCAGGACGGCCCGGTCTCGGCCAGCTTCTCGTCAAGCTTGGCGAAGATCGGCACCGGCTTGGCCAGCGGGGTCCCGACCGCCACCGGCCGCGACTGCCACACCGCCTGCTGGGCCGTGTAGTCGCCCTGCAGCACCGGGTAACCGGGGGCGCCGTCCTCGGTGACCTCGACGAGGTCCGGCTGGGCCGCCCACACCCCTGTGCCGCCGAGCGCCTCGAACACCTTCTGCGCGGCGTGCGGCAGCAGCGGGGTGAGCAGGGTGTTGCAGTCCTGCACCACCTGCAGCGCGACGTGGAGCACGGTGTCGCGGCGAGCGGGATCGTCCTTCAGCTTCCACGGTTCCTGGTCGGAGATGTACTTGTTGGCCAGCCCGACGATCCGCATCGCCTCGGAGGTGGCCGCCTTGAACTTGCACCGCCCCCACAGGTCGCCGACGGCGTCGAAGGCAGCCTTGGAGGCGGCGAGCAGCGCCTGGTCGGCCTCCGTCAACTCGCCCGCGGCCGGGATCGACCCGACGTTCTTGTGCGCCATCGAGACCGCCCGGTTGACCAGGTTGCCCCACTCGTTGGCCAGCTCGTAGTTGGTGCGCCTGACGAACTCCTCCCACGTGAAGTCGGAGTCCTGGTTCTCGGGGCCGGCGACCGCGATGAAGTAGCGCAGCGCGTCGGGGCCGAACTCGCGCAGGAAGTCGCGCACGTAGATGACGTGGCCACGCGAGGACGCCAGCTTCGAGCCCGACATGGTGAGGAACTCGGAGGAGACGATCTCGGTGGGCAGGTCGAGCGACCCGTACGCGCTCGGAGCGCCGCCCTTGTCGCCCTGTCCGTTGACTCCGAGCAGGATGCCGGGCCAGATCACCGAGTGGAAGGTGATGTTGTCCTTGCCCATGAAGTAGTACGAGCGCGCGTCGGGGTTCTGCCACCAGGACCGCCACGCGTCGGGGTCGCCGGTGCGGCGGGCCCACTCGATGGACGCCGACAGGTAGCCGATCACCGCGTCGAACCAGACATAGATCCGCTTCATGGCGGCGTCCTCCCACTGCGGCAGCGGGATCGGCACGCCCCAGTCGAGGTCGCGGGTGATGGCGCGCGGGCGCAGCTCCTTGAGCAGGTTCTCGCTGAACTTCAGCACATTGGGACGCCAGTCGGTGCGGGTCTCCAGCCACTGCCCCAGCGCCCCCGACAGCGCCGGCAGGTCGAGGAAGAAGTGTTCGGTCTCGACGAACTCCGGCGTCTCGCCGTTGATCCGGCTGCGCGGGCTCTTCAGGTCGATCGGGTCCAGCTGGCGACCGCAGTTGTCGCACTGGTCGCCGCGGGCCCCGTCGAAGCCGCAGATCGGGCAGGTGCCCTCGATGTAGCGGTCGGGCAGCGTCCTGCCGGTGGACGGCGAGATCGCCCCCATCTGCTTCTGGGCGACGAGGTAGCCGTTGCGATGCAGCGTGGCGAACAGCTCCTGCACCACGGCTCGGTGGTTGAGGGTCGTGGTGCGGGTGTACAGGTCGTAGCAGCAGCCCAGGCCCTGGAGGTCCTCGGCGATGATCCTGTGGTACTTGTCGGCGGTCTGCTGCGGGGTCAGGCCCTCCTTGTCGGCCTGCACCTGGATCGCCGTGCCGTGCTCGTCGGTGCCGGAGACCATCAAGACGTCGTGGCCCGCCATCCGCATGTACCGGGAGAAGACATCGGAGGGAACACCGAAGCCGGACACGTGACCGATGTGCCGGGGGCCGTTGGCGTAGGGCCAGGCCACCGCGGTCAGGATGGAGGACGTCATATCGCCGATCCTATCGGTCGCCGCGCGGGCCTCGCGCAGCCGCCGGGGTCAGCTCGCGGCCGTCCACCAGCGGCTCCCGGAGAGAGCGGTGCTCACGCGGCGCGGGGTCCTGCGGGCCGGTGTGCACCGTGAACCGCCGGTGGCGGGAAGGTGTCCTGCCCGGGATCCGCGGTTTACGCAGATCGGGCTTCGAGCCCTACCATGAAGTACGTGACCCCTGAGTTCCTGCTCTTGGCGCTCGTTGTCGTGACCGCCCTTGCGTTCGACTTCACCAATGGCTTCCATGACACGGCCAATGCCATGGCCACTTCCATCGCCACCAAGGCATTGACGCCGAAAGCCGCCGTCACGCTCTGCGCGATCCTCAATCTTGTCGGTGCCTTCCTGTCCGTCGAGGTGGCGATCACCGTCACCAACGCGGTGATCAGGCTGCAGAATCCCGACGGCACCCCGATCCCGGAGGTGATGGGCGACGGCGGCGGAGCGCTGCTGTTGATCCTGATGGCCGGGCTCGCCGGCGCGATCATCTGGAACATCCTGACCTGGCTGTGGGGGCTGCCGTCCAGCTCCTCCCACGCGCTGTTCGGAGGCCTCATCGGCGCCACCATCGCTGGCCTCGGCCTCGACGGCGTGAAGTGGATCGGCG
>JAEZGC010000081.1 GCA_023437345.1 Actinomycetes bacterium | reverse complement strand
TCCAGGTCATCCCGCACATCACCAACGAGATCAAGGACGAGATGCTCGCCATGGCGGCGCCCGGCATCGACGTCGTGATCCACGAGATCGGCGGCACCGTCGGCGACATCGAGTCGCTGCCCTTCCTTGAGGCAGCCCGCCAGGTCCGCCGCGACGTCGGACGGGAGAACGTGGTCTTCGTCCACGTCTCGCTGGTGCCCTACATCGGCCCGAGCGGCGAGCTGAAGACGAAGCCCACCCAGCACTCGGTCGCCGCGCTGCGCCAGGTCGGCATCCAGCCCGACGCGATTGTCTGCCGCGCCAGCATGGACATCCCGGACGGCGTGAAGCGCAAGATCGCGCTGATGTGCGACGTCGACGAGGAGGCCGTGATCTCCTGCCCCGACGCGCCCTCGATCTACGACATCCCCAAGGTGATCCACTCCGAAGGGCTGGACGCCTACGTGGTGCGCCGGCTGGGGGTGCCGTTCCGCGACGTCAACTGGACCCGCTGGAGCGACCTGCTGGAGCGCGTCCACCACCCGCGCGAGGAAGTCACCATCGCGCTGGTCGGCAAGTACATAGACCTGCCCGACGCCTACCTGTCGGTCTCCGAGGCGCTGCGCGCCGGCGGCTTCGCGAACTGGGCAAAGGTCAACATCCGCTGGGTAGCCTCCGACACCTGCGAGACCCCGGCCGGCGCTGCTGAGTTCCTCGGCGACGTGGACGGCATCGTGGTCCCCGGTGGTTTCGGGATCCGCGGCGTGGAGGGCAAGCTCGGCGCCCTGCAGTACGCACGGGAGAACCAGATCCCCACGCTCGGGCTGTGCCTCGGGCTGCAGTGCATGGTGATCGAGGCGGCCCGCAACCTGGCCGGTCTGCCGGACGCGGCCTCGACCGAGTTCAGCCCTGACACCAACGCCCCGGTGATCGCCACGATGGCCGAGCAGGTGGACATCGTCTCCGGCAAGGGCGACATGGGCGCCACCATGCGGCTGGGCGCCTACCCTGCCGAGTTGGTGCCCGGATCCCTGGTCGCGCAGCTGTACGGCACGGCCAAGGTGTCGGAGCGGCACCGCCCCCGCTACGAGGTCAACAACGCCTACCGTGACCAGCTGGAGGCCAGCGGGCTGCTGATCTCCGGCACGTCCCCGGACACCCGGCTGGTCGAGTTCGTCGAGCTGCGCCAGGACCTGCACCCGTTCTTCGTCGGCACCCAGGCCCACCCCGAGCTCAAGTCGCGCCCCACCCGGCCGCACCCGCTGTTCACCGGCCTGGTCAAGGCGGCGCTGAAGCGCAGGCTCTCGGCCCGGCTCCCGGTCGACGAGCTTGCCGACGACGCGGCAGAGACTGTGGATGCCTGACCTTCGCGAGCTCGGCCCGGCCGAGGTCGCCGATGCCGTGATGGCCTGGCCGGTGGTCGGGCACCGGGTCCTGGGACGCGGCGCGGTCAGCGACTTCGTCGACGACCAGGTGGCGACACCGTCGGGGCAGACGATGGCCCGCCAGTACCTGCTGCACCCCGGGGCGGTGGGCGTGATCGCCTGGGACGAGGCCGACCGGATCGTGGTGGTGCGGCAGTACCGCCACCCGGTTGGTTTCCGGCTCACCGAACCGCCGGCCGGCCTGCTCGACCACGCCGCCGAGGACCCGCTGCTCGCCGCGCAGCGGGAACTCGCCGAGGAGGCGGGCCTGCAGGCCCGGCACTGGCAGGTACTGGTCGACCTGTTCACCACTCCCGGCGCCAACCAGGAGACGTTGCGGATCTACCTGGCCCGAGACCTCGAACCCGCAGCCGCCCCGGAGGGCTTCGTGGCCGACCACGAGGAGGCCGACATGGAGGTCTGCTGGGCGGCCCGGGACCACCTGGTGGCTGCCGTGCTCGCCGGACAGCTGCAGAACCCGACCATGGTGGCCGGCGTGCTGGCGCTGGAGGCCGCCCGGCTGTCGGGCCGGCTCGACTCGCTGCGGCCGGCCGACGCTGCCTGGCCCGCGCGGCAGGTGTGGCGTGACCGCAACGCCGTCCTGGGGGCGCTGGCCGATGGCGACCGGGCTTGAGCGCCTGGTCCGGGCCTACCTGGACCACCTCGGGGTGGAGCGGGGCGCGTCCCCGCACACCCTGAGCGGGTACCGGCGCGACCTGCACCGCTACCTCGACCATCTCGCCGGCCGCGGGATCACCGAGCCCGACGATGTCAGCGAGGCCGACATCACAGGGTTCGCCGCTGCGCTGCGCGAGGGCGAGAGCGACCGGCCGGGGCTGGCGGCGTCCAGCGTCGCCAGGGCTCTGGTCGCCGTCCGCGGGCTGCACCGGTTCGTGGTCGCCGAACGTGGCGGGGAGAGCCCGGCCGCCGCGGTCAGCCCGCCGCGGCAGGACCGCCGGCTGCCCAAGGCGCTCGACCAGGCCTCCGTGCAGCGGCTGCTGGAGGCTCCCGACACCACCACCGTCACCGGCCTGCGGGACGCGGCGCTGCTCGAACTGCTGTACGGCACCGGTGCCCGGATCACCGAGGTGCTGAGCCTCGATGTCGACGACCTGGCCGGCCCGTTGGCCGACCCGGAGGCCGGGCTGCGGTTGTTCGGCAAGGGACGCAAGGAACGCCTCGTCCCGCTCGGCAGCTACGCCAGGGCCGCCGTCGACGCCTGGCTGGTGCGGGGCCGTCAGCACTGGGCGCCCCGGGCGAGCCGGGCCACGCCGGCGCTGCTGCTGAACTCGCGCGGGGAACGGCTGGGGCGCCAGAGCGCCTGGGCGGTGGTACGCCGGGCCGCCGCTGCGGCGCAGGTCACCGCCCAGGTCGGGCCGCACACCCTGCGGCACTCGTTCGCCACCCACCTGCTGGAGGGCGGCGCGGACGTCCGGGTCGTGCAGGAACTGCTGGGTCACGCGTCGGTCACCACCACCCAGCTCTACACGCTGGTCACCGTCGACCACCTGCGCGAGGTGTTCCTCAGCTCCCACCCGCGGGCGTTGTGAGCTGCGACGCCGACACGCGCGCGACAAACAGACTTGTCGACAAAACGGGCATAGGCTGCGGCACGTGAAGACCGACCAGACCACCAGCGCGCTGTTCGAGACCGAGGAGCCGGCAACCGGCGACCTGGGGCCGACCGGACGCCCGTTGCCCGACCTGCCCGAGCCCACCCCGCCGGATCCCGATCGGCCCACCCGTGCGCTGATCATCGCGTTGTGCAACCAGAAGGGCGGGGTCGGCAAGACCACCACCACCATCAACCTCGGCGCGGCCCTGGCCGAAACGGGGCGCCGTGTCCTGCTGGTCGACTTCGACCCGCAGGGCTCACTGTCAGTGGGGCTGGGGGTCAACCCGCACACCCTGGAAACCAGCGTGTACGACCTGCTGGTGCGCAAGCAGCTCGGCATCGAGGACGTCGTCCAGCACACCGGGACGCCAGGCCTCGACCTGCTGCCCAGCAATATCGACCTGTCCGCCGCCGAGATGCAGCTGGTCAGCGAGGTGGCGCGGGAGCAGACCCTGCACCGGGCGCTGGCCAGGGTGCGGCACACCTACGACGTCATCCTCATCGACTGCGCGCCCTCGCTCGGCCTGCTGACCGTCAATGCGCTGACCGCCGCCGACAAGGTCCTGATGCCGCTGGAGTGCGAGTTCTTCGCGCTGCGCGGGATCGCGCTGCTGACCGACACCATCTCCAAGGTGCAGGACCGGCTCAACCCCGAACTGGAGATCCTGGGCATCCTCGGGACCATGTACGACTCCCGCACCCTGCACAGCCGTGAGGTGCTCGAGCGCGTCGTGCAGGCCTTCGGGGACGTGGTGTTCCACACCGTCATCCGGCGCACCATCAAGTTCCCCGAGACCACTGTCGCCGGCGAACCCATCACCAGCTACGCGCCCAACTCCCCCGGCGCCGCCGCGTACCGGATGCTCGCCCGGGAGGTGCTCGTTCGATGCCCCGGCGCGTAGGCCTGCCCGGGGCGGCCGAGCTCTTCCGTCCGACCACCCAGGAGCCGGGCGACGGCCAGCCCGGTCCCGAGGTGGTGGCGTCGGGCCGGGTTCGGCACGAGGAGAAGATCACGGTCTACGTCAGCCGCGCCGAGCTGATCGCGCTGGAGCACGCCCGGCTCCGGCTG
The DNA here is from genome assembly GCA_023437345.1 of Actinomycetes bacterium. GTDB lineage: Bacteria > Actinomycetota > Actinomycetes > Propionibacteriales > Propionibacteriaceae > Propionicimonas. The sequence goes on along the minus strand of JAEZGC010000081.1, from coordinate 3,775 downwards.
CGGGCAGAGCACGGCCTGGCCGTGGACCGCGGCCGGATCGTCAGGACGGCGCTAGGCCTGGCGATGGCCGAACTCGAGGCCAGCGGCGCCGACTCCGACCTGGTCCGCGCCCTCACCGACCAGTGACCATCACAGGCGACGAACGTGCCGACACCAGCGGCTTCACGGTCCACCTGACCAACTTCTCCGGCCCGTTCGACCTGCTGCTCCAGCTGATCGGCAAGCACAAGCTGGACATCACCGAGGTGGCGCTGTCGCAGGTCACCGACGAGTTCATCGCCCACCTGCGCCGCGCCCAGGACAGCCAGGCCTGGGATCTCAACGAGACCAGCCAGTTCATTGTGGTCGGCGCCACGCTGCTCGACCTCAAGGCAGCCCGGCTGCTGCCCCAGGGCGAGGTGGACGACGAGGAGGACCTGGCGCTGCTGGAGGCCCGCGACCTGCTCTTCGCACGCCTGCTGCAGTACCGGGCGTTCAAGATCGTCGCCGGCTGGATCGCCGACACCCTCGCCGTGCAGGACCGCCGCCTGCCGCGGCCCGGCGGTCTTGAGGAACGCTTCGCACGGCTCCTGCCCGAGGTCGACCTGACCGGGATGGCAGACCAGCTCGCGCTGCTGGCCGGCGCCGCGCTCGCGCCCCGTCCACCGGTCGAGGTGTCGTTGGCACACCTGCATGTGCCGCGGGTGAGCGTCAGGGAACAGGCCGAGCTGCTGGTCGAGCGGCTGCGCGAGCACCCCACGTTGTCGTTCCGGGCGCTCACCGCGGACGCCGCCGACCGCCTGGTGGTGGTGGCAAGGTTCCTGGCGCTGCTCGACCTGTACCGTGAGCAGGTGGTTGCCTTTGAGCAACTCGCGCCACTCGGCGAACTCAACGTCCGCTGGCTCGGCGCCGAGGTGGGCGAGACGACAGGTGCCGACTTCGACCAGGAGCCGGAGCAGGACACGACGCAGGTGGTTGCCGATGACTGACCAGATCCCCGACGAGCTGCCCGACCTCGAGTGGGACCCCGACACCCTGAGCGGACCTCTCGAGGCGATGCTGCTGATGGCCACCGAACCCTTGCCCGCCGAGGAGCTCGCCCGGGCGGTGGAGGCGCCGGTACCCGTCGTGACCACCGCCCTGGAACGGCTGGCCGCCTTCTACGACAGCACCAACCGCGGCTTCGAGCTGCGCCGGGTCGGCCCCGGCTGGCGCTACTACAGCAGGCCCGAACACGCGGACCTGATCGGCGCCTGGCTGTTGGACGGCCAGCCCGGCCGGCTCTCCCAGGCAGCGCTGGAGACGCTGGCGGTGATCGCCTACCTGCAGCCGATCTCGCGCGGCAGGGTCGCGGCGGTGCGCGGGGTCAATGTCGACGGCGTGATCCGCACCCTCGCCACCCGTGACCTGATCGAAGAGACCGGACGCGACCCGGAGACCGGCGCCCGGCTGTTCGCCACCACGAGCACCTTCCTGGAACGGATGGGGCTGACCAGCCTTGAGGAGCTCCCGGCGCTGGCGCCCGCGCTGCCCGACGCGTCCGCGCTGGAGGCGGAACTCGCAGGGCTGGCCGCCGCCGACGCCGACGGGGGGTCGCAGTGAGTACCGCCGAGGAGGGCGTCCGGCTTCAGAAGGTGCTCGCCCGCGCCGGGGTCGCCTCGCGGCGGGCCAGCGAGGACCGGATCGCGCGCGGCCGGGTAGAGGTCAACGGCCAGGTGGTCAGCGAGCAGGGCACCCGCGTCGACCCGGCGCGGGACGTGATCCGGGTGGACGGCGTCCGGATCCCGCCGGAACGCAACCACTCCTATGTGGTCCTCAACAAGCCCCGCGGGGTGTTGTCGGCCATGGAGGACGACCGCGGCCGGCGCACCCTTGCCGAGTTCGTGCAGCGGCGCGGCGAACGGCTCTTCCACGTCGGTCGCCTGGACGCCGAGACCGAGGGACTGATCCTGCTCACCAACGATGGCGAGTTCGCCCAGCGGATGAGCCACCCGTCCTACGAGATCCGCAAGACCTATGTCGCGGTGGTCGAGGGCAGCCTCGAGCACGCCACGCTGGCGAGGATCCGGCGCGGCGTCACCCTCGACGACGGCCCGATCCGGCCCGACAAGGTGCGGATCGTGGCGCGCGAGCCGCGCCAGACGATGGTCGAGGTGACCCTGCACTCGGGCCGCAACCGGATAGTGCGGCGGCTCTTCGAGGCGGTCGGGCACCCCGTCCGCCAGCTCTCGCGGACAGCCTTCGGGCCGGTGCGGCTCGGCCGGCTGAAGCCCGGTGAGGTACGCGACCTGACCAGGGAGGAACTCGGCTCCCTGCTGGACGCCGTGAAGCTGTAGGAGCGGCGTGGACCGGGTGATCGGAGTCGAGACCGAGTACGGCCTGGTCGGCCGCTCCGCCACCGGCCGGCTCGGCTCGAGCGAGGCGGCGCAGCTGCTGTTCGCGCCGCTGGAGCGGGAGTACCGCTCGTCCAACGCCTTCCTGCCCGGCGGTGGACGGTTGTACCTCGACGTCGGCGCCCACCCCGAGTACGCCACCCCGGAGTGCCGCACCCCGCTGGCGGCCGTGGTCGCCGGGCGGGCCGGTGACCGGCTGGTGCTCGACCTGGCCGACCGGGCGATGACCGAGAGCCGGTCCGCCGCGCCGTGCCGGCTGCGGCTGTTCAAGAACAACACCGATTCCTACGGCAACTCCTTCGGCAGCCACGAGAACTACCTGATCTCCCGCGCCACCGACCCCGACCTGGTGACCGTCGCACTGACCTCCTTCCTTGTCACCCGCCAACTGGTGTGCGGCACCGGCCGACTGGAGGCGGGCAAATTCCGGATCAGCCAGCGGGCCGACCACCTGCACGACACCTTCGCCGCGACCACCACGCGGGCCCGTCCGCTGGTCAACAGCCGCGACGAGCCGCTGGCCGATCCGGCCCGGTTCCGCCGGCTCCACGTGATGGCGGGGGACTCCAACCTGAGCGACACCTCCGGCTGGCTCCGGCTGGCCACCACCGACCTGGTGCTGCGCGAGGTGGAGCAGGGCCGGCGGTTCACCCGGCTGCGACTGGCCGATCCGCTGGCGGCGCTGGTCCTGGTCGCCCGCGATCCCCTGGCGACCCTCGAACTGGCTGACGGCGGAACCATCACCGCCGTCGGGTTGCAGCGGGCCTACGCCGACGCGGTGGCCGCGCCTCAGCCCGCCGCGCAGCAGGTGGTGGCCGAGTGGCACCGGGTGTTGGACGCCCTGGCCGCCGGCGACCCTGATGCCGTGGCGGACACCGTGGAGTGGGCGGCGAAACGGCGGTTGCTGGCCGGCTACCGCCAGCGGCACGGGCTGTCCCCGGATCACCCCCGGCTGGCCGCTGTCGACCTCGCCTTCCACGAACTGGGTGCTGACGGGTTGTTCGCGAGGCTGGAGCGGCACGGCGCCGTCCGGCGGCTCAGCACGCCGGAGCAGGTCGGGCACGCGATGAGCCACCCGCCCGACGACACCAGGGCGGCGGCGCGCTCCCGGCTGGTCAGCGCGGCCCGGGCCGCCGGCGCCGGCTACAGCGTGGACTGGCTGCGGTTCACCGTCCACGACTGGCCAGAGCCGTCCGACGAGCTCACCGTGGCGCTCGCCGACCCGCTGGACGCCGACCCGCCCGAGGCCGCCGCCCTTGCGGCAGCGCTGGCGGGCCGCCGGTTCGCCCGGTGATCAGCGGTCACGGTATCGTCTGGGGCGTGCTTCACCCTGCTCGCGTGCTGATCGCCACCGTTGCTGCCGCCGTCGCCCTGACGGCCTGCGCCGGTGCCCCCTCCGAGAC
>JAEZGC010000052.1 GCA_023437345.1 Actinomycetes bacterium | reverse complement strand
GGTCAGGACCGGCCGGGTCCGGCCCGCCGCCGGGCGGCGCGGGTGCTCGGTGTGCTGGCCGCCCTCGGGCGCGGCTACCCGCTGGCGGCAGTGCTCGGCCTGCTGCCCGGCGTGCTGCTGCTGGTCTGGGCCTGCTTCGTCGGCGGCGCGGCCGGGGTGGGCCTGGCACTGTGCGGGCTCATCCTCGCCGTGGTCGGCTTCGCTGCCGCGGTGGCGGTCAGGCTCGCCCGCCAGCTCTCCGTGGACGTGCCGCGCAACCTGTTCGGGATCTGCCGCGGCCTCGGCACCCCCGACTCCCCCGCCCTCACCGACTGGCTGGCCGAGCGGATCGACGACGTCGCCGGTCTCGCGCCGTCCGATCGTCCGCTGCGCTTCGGCCAGCTGTGGACCGGCACCACGACGCCACAGCTGGTCCCGCGCGGCCCGGACCGCGTCATCGACCTGCAGATGATCAGCACCTGCCTGTCCCAGGGCAGGCCGTACCAGCTGCCGTGGGAGGCGGCAGGCTTCTTCTACGACCCCCAGGTGTGGGCGACCCTGTTCCCGCCGCAGGTGATGCAGGCACTTCTCGAGGCGCCCCGCCTGTCCGGCGGCCGGGACTGGGAGTGGGAGGACGAGCAGGCAGCGGCCCACTCGCCTGCGCTGCGCCGGTTGCCCGCCCCAGAGCACCTGCCGGTGATCGTCGCCACCCGGATGACGCTCAGCTTCCCGCTGCTGATCTCCGCCGTCTCGTTGTGGACCATCGACCGGCGCGCGTCGCGGGCCCGCGATGCCGCGCTGCGCCGGGCGGACGGGGCCGAACCTGCCCGCCGCAGCGTGGTCTTCGCCGAGGTGTGGTTCACCGACGGTGGCATGTGCAGCAACTTCCCGATCCACCTCTTCGATGCCGCCCTGCCGACCCGACCCACCTTCGCCATCAACCTCGGCTCCTTCTCCCAGGGCGAGCAGCCCGGCACCGACCCGTCGCAGAACATCGACTACGCGACCTCCAACAGTGAGGGCATCCTGCCCAGCATCAGGCCGGTGCCGGCCACCGGCTTCGCCGCCCTGGCCGGGTTCGCCTCGGCGGCCTTCGACACCGCCCGGAGCTGGGCCGACGAGACCCAGCTGAGCCTGCCAGGTTTCCGGGACCGGATAGTCAGGGTGAAGCAGACCGCTGCCGAAGGCGGGATGAACCTGTTCATGGACGCCGCCACCATCGACACCCTGGCCGAGCGGGGACGGGCGGCGGCACGGGCGATGATCGACCAGTTCAACCAGCCGCGCTACCCGGCCCGGGCGCCCAGCGCCACCGGCTGGGAGAACCACCAGTGGGTGCGGTACCGCGCCCTGCTGGCCTCCCTGCCCGACTGGCTGGAGGGCTGGCACCGGGGTCGGTCCGTCCAGCAGTTCGGGCAGGCACCGCCCAGCTACCCGATGACCCGAACTGTGCAACGGCTCGCCGAGGACCTCGCCGGGACGCTGGACGCGGGCGCGAACGTGCTGGAGCCGGGCGAGGCCGACCCCGACGAGCATCGCCGGGCGGTGGCCGGCCTCGTGAAGGAGCCCGCGCCGGCGGGGGTGATCCGGCGCACCCCGATGATCTAGCCGGGCCTCACAGCACCCGGCGCAACCAGCCGTGGGTGTCGGGGACCCGTCCGTACTGCACGTCGAGGATCCGGTTGCGGATGGCGAGCGTCTGCTCCCCGGCGGGCTGGGCGAGCCGGTGCTCCCGCTCGGCGGTGCGGAAGCTGCCGATCGGGGTGAGGACGGCGGCAGTCCCGCACGAGAAGGCCTCGACCGCGACCCCGTCCGAGATCAGCCCGAAGAACTCGTCAGGGCTGATCCGGCGCTCCTCGGCACGCAGCCCCAGGTCGCCGGCCACGGTGAGGATCGAGCTGCGGGTGACCCCCTCGAGGATCGTCCCGGTCAGCTCGGGCGTGATCAGCCGGCCGTCGCCGGTGACCAGGAAGACGTTCATCCCGCCGAGCTCCTCCACCCGGTCCTTGCCCGCCGCCTCGATGAACAGCACCTGGGAGCAGCCGTGCTCGTAGCCCTCGTACTGGGCGATCAGGGAGGCTGCGTAGTTGCCGCCGCACTTGGCCGACCCGGTCCCCCCGATCCCGGCCCGCGCCCAGGTGTCGGTCACCCAGATGTGGACCGGCTCGATGCCGCCGGGGAAGTAGGAGCCGACCGGCGAGGCGATCACCGAGAAGGTGACCCGGTTCGCCGCCCGCACCCCGAGGAAGACCTCGGAGGCGAACATGAACGGACGCAGGTACAGGCTCTGTTCGCCACCGCCGGAGGGGACCCAGCGCACGTCCGCCGCCACCAGCGCCTCGATCGCGGCCAGGAAGTCGGCCTCGGGCAGTTGCGGCAGCATCATCCGGGCCGCCGACGCGTTGAGCCGGGCGGCGTTCGCCTCGGGCCGGAACAGCCAGATCGAGTCGTCGGCGTGCCGGTAGGCCTTCATGCCCTCGAAGATCTCCTGGGCGTAGTGCAGCACCGCCGTCGCCGGGTCGATCTGGAACGGGCCGTAGGGCTGCACGCGGCCCTGCGTCCACCCGTCTCCGCTGGTCCAGGTGGCCACCGCCATGTGGTCGGTGAAGTGCTCGCCGAAACCGGGCGCGGCCATCACCGCGGCGAACTCGGCCTCGCCGGCGGGGTTCGGGTTCGCGGTGACCGGGAAGGAGAGAGACATGAGCGAATGCTAGCGGCCGCTGGGGTACCCTCACCTGTCGTGACCGCTACCGACTCCACCCGGCCCGTCATCTCAGTGATCGCCGGCGACGGCATCGGACCCGAGGTGGTGGCCGAGGGCCTCAAGGTGCTGACCGCCACCGTCGGCCCGGACGCCTTCGACTTCGTCCACCACGACCTGGGCGCGCAGTACTGGCAGCGCACCGGCCAGGTGCTGCCGCAGGAGACCCTCGACCAGCTGGCGTCGAGCCGGGCGATCATCCTCGGGGCGGTCGGCGCCGCCCCCGGGTCGACAGCTGTCCCCAGCGGGCTGCTCGAACGAGGCCTGCTGCTCAAGCTCCGCTTCACCTTCGACCAGTACGTCAACCTGCGTCCGTCCCGGCTCTACCCGGGCGTGCCCACCCCGCTGGCCGCCGAGGTGACCGGCCGCGGCCCGATCGACTTCCTGGTGGTCAGGGAGGGCACCGAGGGCCCGTACGTCGGCAATGGCGGCAGCCTGCGCACCGGGACGCCGCACGAGGTTGCCACCGAGGTGAGCCTCAACACGGCGCACGGTATCGAGCGGGTGATCCGCGACGCCTTCGGGCGCGCCACCCGCCGCCGGAACAAGGTCA
>JAEZGC010000003.1 GCA_023437345.1 Actinomycetes bacterium | reverse complement strand
GAGCAGCACCTGGCGCGCGGGCTGCGCCTGTCCGCGGCGGTCGAGGCGGTCCGCGACGGCCTGGCCGAGGGGATGGCGGCCTGCGAGGCCGCCGGGTCGCCCATCCTGGTCCGCCAGATCCTCACCTCGATGCGGCACGGCGCTCCCACCACGCAGATCGCTGAACTGGCTGTCGCCTACCGCCACGACTCGGTGTGCGGCTTCGACATCGCCGGTGCCGAGGACGGCTACCCACCGAGCCGGTTCGCGCCGGCCTTCGACTACCTCAAGCGACACAACGTCGAGTTCACCATCCACGCCGGGGAGGCGTTCGGGCTGCCGTCCATCTGGGAGGCGGTGCAGTTGTGCAATGCGTCCCGGCTCGGCCACGGTGTGCGGCTGGCCGAGGACATCGCTCCCGACGGCACGCTGGGCGAGCTGGCCGGTTATGTCCGCGACCGACGGATCCCGCTGGAACTGTGTCCGTCGTCGAACCTGCAGACCGGGATCTGCGACAGCATCGCGGAGCACCCGTTCGGCCTGCTGGCCCGGCTGCAGTTCCGGGTCACGGTGAGCTGCGACAACCGGCTGATGAGCCGCACCACCCTCAGCCGCGAACTGGCGCTGCTCAGTGAGGCGTTCGGCTACGGGCTGGCCGACCTGCAGCGGTTCAGCGTGAACGCCGCCAAGAGCGCCTTCCTGCCGTTCGACAAGCGCCTGGTGTTGATAGAGCGGGTCAAGGCGGGGTTCCAGGCGCTGAACGCCTGAGCCGGCCACGCCGCACCGCGGCACCACCGCTCAGCGCGCCGGCCCGATCGTATGTTGCCCCAGTGTTCACCCGCGGGTGGGCTGCGGTTGCCCACCGGGTCAGCGTTGCCGAGGCCGCCGCCGAGGCGGGGCTGCCGGTCAGGTTCTGTGCCCTGCCCGACGGGGCCCGGGCGATGGCGCGCGGGTTGGGCGGGTTGTGGCGTGAGGTTGCTGCCGCGGACCGGCTGATGGTGGGTGACCCGTTCTCGGGGCTGATCCAGGCCCTGCTGCCGGCCGTCGGCGCCGCCGGGGTGGTCGTGGTCGACGACGGGACGGCGACCCTTGAGTTCGCCGACGCCCTTGCCAGTGGTGCCGGGTTGTCGCGGTGGGACCGCGACGATGTCGGGTGCGGCTGGTGTGCTTCCCGTCCTCGGTGGCCTTCACGCTCCCCGCGGTGCTGGCGTCGGTCCCGACCCGGATCGAGCTGGTGTCGGTCGGGCCGGACTGGTGGCAGCCGGGGGTGAGCCAGCGGGCGCGCGACTTCCTTGGCCGGCTGGCTGGTTACCTGCCGGGGGAGAGGGTCGAGCCGGTCAGCCCCGGGGGACGAGCACGGGCAGAATGCCCTGGAAGCTGAGGTCGTAGCCCAGGCCGTGGGCCACTATGTAGCTCAGGCCCAGTAGCACCACGACGATGACGAGCCCGAAGATTGCGCCTCCGATCCAGCGCCCCACCGGGTGAGGGGCCGGCATGACGCCCTCGTCGTGGACCTCGGCGTCGCCGCCGACGCCCCAGGCCATTGCCCGCACGCCGAAGGAGAACAGGGCCGGCAGCGCCGCGCCCAGCAGCAGGCCGACCACCAGGATCCGCCACGCGGCGTCCAGGGCCGCTATCACCTGGGTCATCGCGCCACCGCCTCAGAGACCGGGGCATCGGAGTCGGCGTCGGCGGCCGGATCCCACTCGTCGTTGACGTTGTGGTGTCCGATCGGATCACGCTTGGAATGCAGCCACATCCACAGCCAGGCCCCGACCATCAGGACCGCGATCACCACCGGGCCGGCGACCCCGCCGACCAGGTGCCCGATCAGCCACATCACGGCGCCGACCAGGGCTGCGGCCGGCAGCGTGGTGAGCCAGGCCAGGCCCATCCGTCCGGCGACCCCCCAGCGCACCTCGGCGCCCTTGCGGCCCAGGCCCGAGCCCAGGATCGATCCCGTGGCGACGTGGGTGGTGGACAGCGGGAAGCCGAGCTGGCTGGAGGTGAGGATGACTGCTGCCGAGGAGCTCTCGGCGGCCATCCCCTGCGGGGCGGAGATCTCGATCAGGCCCTTGCCCATGGTGCGGATGATCCGCCAGCCGCCCAGGTAGGTTCCGGCCGCGATGGCGACCGCGCAGGCCACCTTCACCCAGAACGGGATCTGGTGAGTGTCGGTCCAGGTGCCGGTCGCCAGCAGGCCGAGGGTGATCACGCCCATCGTCTTCTGGGCGTCGTTGGTGCCGTGGGACAGCGAGAGCAGGGACGCGGTGCCGATCTGGCCCCAGCGGAAGCCCGCCTCCTGGTAGCGGCGGTTGACCCCTTCGGTGATCTTGAACACCAGCCGGGTGCCCACCATCGCCACGACGATGGCGATGGCCGGCGAGATCAGGCCGGGAAGGACCACCTTGCCGACCACGCCGTCGAGCTTGTAGCCGTCGCCGATCCACTTCACGCCGTCGAGGCCGAGGCCAGCGATGGTGGCGCCGATGAGGCCTCCGAACAGCGCGTGGGAGGAGCTGGACGGCAGCCCCCACAGCCAGGTCAGGATGTTCCAGATGATCGC
>JAEZGC010000312.1 GCA_023437345.1 Actinomycetes bacterium | reverse complement strand
ATCTCGGCGTGGGACGACTCCGCCTCGGCGCCGAGTTCGAGCATGTCGCCCAGCACGGCGAGCAGCCGCCCCCCGGGTCGACGCATCCCGGCCAGCGCCTGCAGTGCGGCGCGCATCGAGTCAGGGTTGGCGTTGTAGGAGTCGTTGACGACGACCAGCCCGTCGGACCGCTGCCCGACCTCCATCCGCCACCGGGACGCGGGCGCGGCCTGGCTGAGCGCGACAGCGACATCGTCCAGGCCGAGGCCCAACACAAGTCCGGCGGCGGCCGCGGCGAGCGCATTGCCGACCTGGTGGGCCCCCGAGACCTGCAGCCGGACCGGGGCCCGCCCGGCATCGGTGCACAGGGCGAAGCTGAAGCGCTGCAGCGGGTCGGCGGCCCGGTCCTCGGCCCAGACCCGCAGGTCGCCCGACGCCGGCCGCCCGGCATCGGAGAAGGCGGCGATCCGCGCGTCGGTGCGCGAGGCCATCGCCGAGACCCGGGCGTCGTCGGCGTTCAGCACTGCCCAACCGTCGGCGGGCAGCGCGGCGACGAGTTCGCCCTTGGTCTGCGCGATCGCCTCCACCGAGCCGAACTCGCCCAGGTGGGCGTGCCCCACGTTCACCACGATGCCGACGTCGGGCGGGGTGATCGCGCACAGGTGGGCGATGTTCCCCAGCGCCCGGGCGCCCATCTCCGAGACCAGGTAGCGGGTGGCGGCGTCGACCCCGGCAGCGGTCAGCGGCACGCCGAGCTCGTTGTTGAACGAGCCGGCCGGGGCCACCGTCGGCCCGGCCGCGCGCAGCACCGCGGCCGTCAGGTCCTTGGTCGAGGTCTTGCCCGACGAGCCGGTGATGCCGACCACCCTCAGCCCGTCCCGCCGGGCGGCGGCGACCAGGCCGGTGGCCAGGGCGGTGAGCCCCGCCAGGCTGTCGGGCACCACCACCTGCGGCACCGGCAGGCCGAGGTCACGCTCCACGAGCACCGCCGCCGCGCCCCGCTCGGTCGCCGCTGCGGCGAAGTCGAGCCCGTCGGCGTGCTCGCCGGGCAACGCCACGAACAGCGCCCCGGGGCCGGCCAGCCGGGAGTCGACGACCACCTGCGGCCCGACCAGCCGGCCGGGGTCCCCCACCAGCCGGCCGCCGGCCAGTTCGGCCACCCGCGACGCCGTCAGCTCATTCATCTCGTCCGCTCCCCGGGGTCGGGCCGGCCAGCGCCTGCCACTCCTGGACGGCCACCGCCACGTCGTCGAACGGGGTGACCACCCCGGCCACCTCCTGCCCCCGTTCGTGGCCCTTGCCAAGGATCGCCACCCACTCCCCCGGGCCGGCGCTGTGCAGCGCGGTCCGGATCGCCGAGCGGCGGTCGCCGCCGTCCACCACCTGTGCGCCGGACCCGGCAGCGGCGCGTCGGGCGCCGGCGAGTACCGCGGCCCGGATCGCGGCCGGGTCCTCGCTACGCGGGTTGTCGTCGGTCACCACCACCACCGCGGCTCCCAGCGCGGCGGCGTGGCCCATCGGCTCCCGCTTGGCGATGTCGCGATCGCCGCCGCAGCCCAGCACCACCACCCGGCGCCCGGCCGGCAGCGCAGCCAGGGCCGCGGCCACCGACTCGGAGGTGTGGGCGAAGTCGACCACCACCTGGGGCGCGTCGCCGGGCAGCGGCACCCGCTGCATCCGGCCGGGCACGGTAGCGGTGGCCAGGCCGGGCAGGGCGGCGGCCAGGTCGATCCCGGCCTGGTCCAGCATGGCGGCGGCGGTCAGCGCATTGGCGGCGTTGAAGTCGCCGATCAGCCCCAGCACGAACTCGACCCCACCGGACGGGGTCGCCACCTGCAGCCGGGTGCCGCCGTCGGCCATCGCAGTGCTGGCGGTGATCCGGTAGTCGCTGCCGGGGTCGCTGCCGGTGGTGACGACCCGGGCCCGCCCCTCGGCCCGCAGGTCGGCGGCCAGCCGCCGACCCCACGGGTCGTCGGTGTTCACCACGGCGATCCGCGACCGGCCGGCAAGGAAGAGGCTCGCCTTCGCTCTGTAGTACGACTCCTGGTCGTGGTGGAAGTCGAGGTGGTCGTGGCCGAGGTTGGTGAAGCCCGCCACATCGAAGGTGATCTGGTCGGCCCGGTTCAGGGCGAGCGCGTGCGAGGACACCTCCATCGCCACCGCCTGCGCCCCGCGCTCGCGCATCACCGCCAGCAGCGCCTGAAGGTCGGGCGCCTCCGGTGTGGTGATCGTCGACCGGTCGGCGGGCAGCTCCTCACCGCGCAACCGGAAGCCGAGGGTGCCGATGGTGGCGGCGGCCAGTCCGGCGGCGGCCAGCCCGGCTTCAAGCAGGAACGCGGTGCTGGTCTTGCCGGCGGTGCCGGTGACGCCCAGCATCAGCAGGTGGTCGGCGGGCCTGCCGTACGCCTGCGCGGCGACCCGGGCCAGTTCGCTGCGCGGATCGGTGACGACCACCACCGGCACACCTGCGTCCCCGGCCAGGTCGGCTCCTGCGGCGTCGGTGAGGATGGCGCTCGCCCCGGCGGCCACCGCTGCGGCAGCGAACCGGGCGCCGTGCGTGGCGCGGCCGGGCAGGGCGACGTAGAGGTCGCCGGGCAGTACCCGGCGGGAGTCGATGCTGACCCCGGTCACCACGGCGGCCTGGTCGGTGTCCAGCAGGTCACCCAATGCCAACGGCCCCGCCCTGGTGGGGCGGGGCTGGGCCTTCGGCTGCGTCATGTCATGGGCTCCGGGGTCAGGGGGATACCGGAAGTTTGGGGGACTTCGACTTCGACGGTGCCACACCATAGCGGGCGAGCGCGAGTTGCATGACGTCCTGGTAGGCCGGTCCGGCGACGCTGCCGCCGAAGGAGCCACGCTTCGGGTTGTCGATGACCGTGTACACGAGGATCTGCGGGTCCTCCACCGGCCCGACCCCGATCACCGACCCGACGATCCCGCTGCGAGCCCCGGTCTTTGGGTTGATCTTCTGCGAGGTGCCGGTCTTCGCGCCGGTCCGGTAGCCGTCGACCACGAAGGTGCCGGCAGCATTGTTGGTGACCATCGCCTCCATCATCGACACCAGCTCGGTGGAGGCCTCGGCCGAGATCACCCGCCGCGGCTCACCGACCGGGAGTTCCTCGGTGGCACCGTCGGCGACCGTGGAGGCGATCAGCCGGGGCGGGTTGTAGATCCCGCCGTTGGTCACCGCCGCCACCGCCGCAGCCTCCTGGAGCGCGGTCACCGCGACGGCGCTGCCGCCGAAGGCTATGCCGTCGCGGGAGTAGTCGGGCATGTCGGGCGGGGGCAGGATGCCTGCTGACTCACCGGGCAGGCCGACTCCGGTGCGTGACCCCAGCCCGAAGGAGGCCAGGTAGGCCTGCAGGTCGGCCTTCTTCATCTTCCTGGCCAGCATGATGGTGCCGATGTTCGACGACTTCGCCAGGATGCCGCGGGCGTAGTACGTCTCGTCGCCGTGCTTCCAGGCGTCCTCGATGTAGTCATTGCCCGACTTGATCCGGCCGGGGATCTCCACCACGTCGGTGGGGCGGATCAAGCCGGCGTCGAGCAGGGCAGCGAACGTGAGCACCTTCTGCACGCTGCCCGGCTCGTACACGTCGGTGATCGCCCGGTTGCCCAGGTCGTCGGGGTCGAAGGAGCCGTAGTCGTTGGGGTCGTAGGACGGGAAGTTCGCCAGCGCCAGCAGTTCGCCGGTCTTGACGTTCATCACGATGATCGAGCCTGACTCGGCCTCGGCCACCCGCACCCGGTCGGCGAGCACCTGCTCGACCTGCCACTGCAGCCCTGCGTCGATGGTCAGCCGGTAGTCCTGGCCGTTGCGGGCGGGGACCAGCTCGCTCTCGCCGAGCGGGATCTTGCCGTTGGGCGAGGTCTCGAAGACCTCGAGGCCGTCGGTACCCGACAGCGTCGAGTCGAGCGCAAGTTCGAGGCCTCCGGACGCCTTGCCCTCCTTGTTCACGAAGCCCACAAGGTTGGCGGCGACCTGGCCGTTGGGGTAGCGCCGGGTGGGCGCGCTCTCGCGGTGGAGCCCGATCAGGCCCTCCTCTCGCATGGCGGCGCTGAGGTTGCTGAAGGAGGCGGCCGACACGTTGCGGGCGACCACCGAGTACCGCTTGTCAGGCTGGGTGAGCCGCGGCAGGTAGTCGGATGCCGCGCCGCCGAGGTGGATGGCCATCAGGTCGGCGATCCGTTGCGGCGCGGTGGCTGCGACCTCCTTGTCGCGGCTGGTCATCGGCTCGTCGAACTTGCCGTTGGTGCGGATCATGTCGGGGTCGGCGATCACCGTCACCGTCGCCTCGGTGAAGGCGAGCACCTCCCCGTTGCGGTCGGTGATCTGTCCGCGGAAGGCCGGCAGCTTGCGGGTGACGGTGATCTCCTTGGCGGCCTCGGCGGCCACCGCATCGGCGTCCACCGCCTGCACCTGGACAGCGCGTCCCGCCGCGAGCGAGAAGACGACGGCCACGGCGATCAGCATCACCCGCAGCCGTCCGAGGGTCGGCGC
>JAEZGC010000073.1 GCA_023437345.1 Actinomycetes bacterium | reverse complement strand
CCGCGTCGGGGTAGCCCGGGGCGCCGTGCGGGCGGAGGGCGCGCGCGGCGATGGTCAGGGCGCGAAGCAGCCGCCGGATCAGGTCGGGGTGCGGCCAGTCCGGGCTGCCGGGCACCTACGGACCGGCGACTTCGTTCGCGATACCCCGCACCTCCCGGCCAAGGTTGCCGATCACGTCCACCGGCGGGCCGATCCAGAAGCACGCCAGCAGGTTGTAGAAGCCGAACCGGACGCCGTAGTCACCGGCGCCCGAGAGGGCGATCCGTGGGCCGGCCTCTGCGACGAACTTGCCGAGGGCCTCGAAATTGACTGACTGGGAATCGAGGAACGTCTTCACAACTTCCTCGTGACTCAACTTCGGCATCGCTGCCTCCCTTTGGGGTGGTGGGTGGGATTGAACAACGCGCTGCCACGGCGAGCTTTCCTCTGCCGCTGCCGAGCGGTCAATGCGCAATCCGGACACCCCGCAGGCGCCACTCCTTCCGGCTCCTCACTGGGCCGGCGACGCGTCGGTCAGGAGCGGAAGTCAGCCTCAAGGAACTGGCCGACCAGCGAGGCGGCGGCGACCCGTGCCGCCTCACGCTCGCGCAGTTCCACCCGGCGGATCTTGCCGGAGATCGTCTTGGGCAGTTCCTGGACGAACTCCACGATCCGGACCCGCTGGAACCCCGCCAGCCGCTGGGCAGCGTGGGTGAAGATCGCCCGGGCGGCGGCCTCTGGTCCGGCGGCCAGGTCCTGGACCAGGCACACGAAGGCCTTCGGGACGGCGGCCCGGACCGGGTCCGGGCTCGGCACTATCGCGACCTCGGTCACGTAGGGGTGCTCGAGCAGGATTGACTCCAGCTCGAACGGGGAGATCTTGTAGTCCGACGCCTTGAAGACGTCGTCGGCCCGGCCGACGTAGGTGAGGTAGCCGTCGGGGTCGGACGAAGCCAGGTCGCCGGTGTGGTAGTAGCCGTCGCGGAAGGCGTCGGCGGTCAGGTCGGCGTCATTGTGGTAGCCAGCCATCAGGCCGAGGATCGGCTCGGACAGGTCGAGGCACAGCTCGCCCTCGCTCACCCCGGGCCGGCCGGTGACCGGGTCGAGCAGGACTACCGGATAGCCGGGCATCGGTCGTCCCATCGACCCGTCGACCACCCGCTGGCCGGGGGAGTTGCCGACGCAGCAGGTCATCTCGGTCTGGCCGAAGCCGTCGCGGATCGTCGCCCCCCAGGCCTGCCGGACCCGGTGGATCACCTCGGGGTTGAGCGGCTCGCCGGCGCCGAGCAGTTCCCGCGGCGGGTTGGACAGCCGGGTCAGGTCGGCCTGGATCAGCATCCGCCACACCGTCGGCGGGGCGCAGAAGGTGGTGACCCGGTGGGCGTCCATCACCTCCATCAGGGTGGCCGCGTCGAACCTGTCGTAGTTGAACACGAAGGCGGTGGCCTGGGCGAGGAAGGGGGAGTAGAAGTTGCTCCAGGCGTGCTTGCCCCAGCCCGGCGAGGAGATGTTGAGGTGGACGTCGCCCGGGCGCAGTCCGAGCCACCACATGGTCGACAGGTGCCCGACCGGGTAGGAGACCTGGGTGTGGTGCACCAGCTTGGGGCGGGCTGTGGTGCCGGAGGTGAAGTAGAGCAGGCCGGGATCGCCGGCCGGGGTGGGGCCGTCCGGCTCGAAGCCGGCGGGGGCGCCCGCCGAGTCGGCAAGGTCGACCCAGCCGGAAGGGGTGCCGGCCCCGACGCCGATCCTGAGCACGTGCCGCGGCAGGCCGCGAACTCTGGCGTGCAGGCTGGTGGGCGCCAGCACGGCCCGGGCCTGGGACCGCTCGACCCGGTAGGCGAGGTCGGCTGCCGACAGCAGGGTGGAGGTCGGCACCGCGACCGCCCCCAGCTTGTGGACGGCGAGCAGGACCTCCCACAACTCGATGGTGTTGTGGAGCATCACGATCGCCCGGTCGCCGCGGCGCACCCCGAGCCCGGCCAGCCAGTTCGCCACCTGGTCCGAGCGCCGCGCCAGCTCGGCGTAGCTCCATGACCTGGCCGTCAGTTCGGCGTCCACGATGGTGACCGCGGGTCGGTCCGGGTGTTCGCCGGCCACCACGTCGAACCACTCGAGGGCGAAGTTGAACGCGTCCAGCTCGGGCCAGCGGAACCCGGAGACCGCCGCGTCGTAGTCGTCGGCGTGCTGGAAGAGGAAATCGCGTGCCGCGCGGACGGCGAGGGTGGCGGGGGTGGGGGTGCGCATCGGAGACCTCGAAACTACGGAACCGTAACCTACGGAATCGTAGCCTAACTGTTCGCCCCGCCCGCTGCAGGCTGTCGCGGGAAATGGGAAGGGCCCCGGGGTGACCGCCCCGGAGCCCTTCGCCGACCGCTCAGATCAGGCCGAGTTCGGTGACCGCGTCACGCTCCTCGACCAGTTCGGCCACCGACGCGTCGATCTTCGACCGCGAGAAGTCGTCGATCTCCAGGCCCTGGACGATCTCGTACGTGCCGTCCTTGACCACGCACGGGAAGGACGAGATCAGGCCCTCGGGCACCCCGTAGGAGCCGTCCGACGGCACCGCCATCGACACCCAGTCGCCTTCGGCGGAGCCGAGCACCCAGTCGTGCATGTGCTCGACAGTGGCGTTCGCAGCCGACGCGGCCGAGGAGGCGCCGCGGGCAGCGATGATCGCCGCGCCGCGCTTGGCCACGGTCGGGATGAAGTACTCCTCGATCCAGGCCTGGTCGCCGACCGCCTCGGCGGCGTTGCGGCCGTCCACCTCGGCGTGGAACAGGTCGGGGTACTGGGTGGCGGAGTGGTTGCCCCAGATGGTCATCTTCGACACCGACGTGACCGGGACGCCCAGCTTGGCAGCGACCTGCGAGATCGCGCGGTTGTGGTCGAGGCGGGTGAGCGCGTTGAACCGCTCGGCGGGGATGTCGGGGGCGTTGCGCATCGCGATCAGCGCGTTGGTGTTGGCAGGGTTGCCGGTGACCAGGATGCGGATGTCGTCGGCGGCGACGGCGTTGAGCGCCTTGCCCTGGGCGGTGAAGATGGCGCCGTTGGCGCTGAGCAGGTCACCGCGCTCCATGCCGGCGGTGCGCGGCCGGGCGCCGACCAGCATCGCAAGGTTCACGCCGTCGAAGACCTTGGTGGCGTCGTCGCCGATCTCGACCTTGCTCAGCAGCGGGAAGGCGCAGTCGTCAAGCTCCATGACGACACCCTCGAGCGCCTTCAGCGCCGGGGTGATCTCCAGCAGCCGCAACTCGACTGGCTGGTCAGGGCCGAGCAGGGCGCCGCTGGCGATCCGGAACAGCAGGCTGTAGCAGATCTGACCGGCCGCGCCGGTGACCGCTACCTTGACGGGGGCGTTGCTCACAGTGGTCTCCTCGATGATGACAGTGGGGAACGGGGCCGTTTCCGACGCTAGCAGTTGGACGCCGCCGGGGTGCCGGATCCGGCAGGCCCGGCCCGCCAATCCGTTCACGACGAGGCATTCGAGGTGGACGGATGCTCCGACGGCGGGGTGCCGGTTTCGGGACGATGGCGCCGCACTGTGTCGCAATCAGGGGTGCGCGGCCTACCATGCCGGTGGGGGCGAGAGCGGTCCAACTCTCGGAGCTGCAGATCGTCGGGGGTCGACATGCACCAGTGGCCAGTCTTTTCCGCGCGCTCCACAGGGGCGCGCCCCCGTGGCACGCGTGCGGCGGGCATCCTGGTCGTCGGCCTCGCGGTGCTGGCCGGCGGCCTTGCCGCAGCTCCTGCCGCCCGGGCCGACGT
>JAEZGC010000072.1 GCA_023437345.1 Actinomycetes bacterium | reverse complement strand
AAACCGGTAGGAAACTGCCCGCCGAGGGAACATACCCCTCGGCTCACGGAAATCAACCGGTTTGCGGGCGATCGGGCCCGGGCGGCTCAGCCAAGGGATGTGGGATTCCATTGACATGTCTTTGATTGTGTGGTTTTCTGGAGCACGTCTCATCCTCGGCATCGGAGTCGAGTCCGGCGAAGCCCGGCCCCCCGGTGGCGAGACCAGCAGCAGAACGGAGATCCCCGTTGTCCACCGACTCGATCCTCGCCCCCGGCTCAGTGCGGCTCGGCCTGCCGCCCACCACCAAGGACGACGCCATCCGGCAGTGCGGCCAGGTGCTCCTCGACGCCGGCGCGATCACCGCCGAGTACGTCGACGGCATGTTCGCCCGCGAGCTCCAGATCTCCACCTACCTCGGTGAGGGCGTCGCGATCCCGCACGGCACCAACGAGTCCCGCGGCTACGTCGTGAAGCCGGCACTCGGCTTCCTGCAGTTCGCCGAGCCGGTCGACTGGGACGGCAACCCCGTCACCTTGTGCATCCCGATCGCGTCCGCCGCCGACGACCACCTCCCGATCCTCGCCGCCCTCGCCGAGGTGCTGATGGACTCGGACGCGGCCGAGGCGCTGCGCAACACGTCCTCGGTGGACGAGGTCATCCGGCTGCTGCGTCCGGCGGAGGCGAACTGACATGAAGGTGCTGCGCTTCCACGCCCCCGGTGACGTGCGGATCGAGGACGCCCCGATCCCCCGGATCACCGCCGACGAGATCCTGCTGCGGGTTCGCAACTGCTCGACCTGCGGCACCGACGTGAAGATCCTCCACAACGGCCACCAGAACCTCACCCCGCCGCGGGTGATGGGCCACGAGATCGCCGGCGAGGTGGCCGAGGTCGGCGCCAACGTCTCCGGCTGGGCGGTGGGCGACCGGGCCCAGGTGATCGCCGCGGTGCCGTGCGGCGACTGCTACGAGTGCCGCAAGGGGTGGATGGCGGTGTGCGCCAACCAGACCTCGATCGGCTACCAGTACGACGGCGGCTTCGCCGAGTACATGGTGGTGCCGCACGCCGTGCTGAAGGTGGACGGCCTGAACCGGATCCCCGACGGGGTCGGGTTCGACGAGGCGTCGGCTGCGGAGCCGTTCGCCTGCGCGATCAACGCCCAGGAACTGCTCGGCATCGAGCCCGGCGACACCGTCGTGGTGTTCGGCGCCGGCCCGATCGGCTGCATCCACACCCGGATCGCGCGCGGCGTCCACAAGGCAGGAAAGGTCTTCCTCGTCGACGTCAACGCCGGACGCCTGGCGATGTCGGCCGAGGCCGTCCAGCCGGACGCCACCATCGACGGCTCGCAGGTCGATGTCGTCGAGGAGGTGCTGCGGCTCACCGACGGCCGCGGCGCCGATGTCGTGATCACCGCGACCGCCGCCAACATCGCCCAGGAGCAGGCGATAGCGATGGCGGCCCGCAACGGCAGGATCTCGTTCTTCGGCGGGCTGCCGAAGACGAACCCGACCATCACCTGCGACTCGAACCTCGTCCACTACCGCCAGCTGCACATCCACGGCGCCAACGGCTCGGCACCCGAGCACAACAAGAAGGCGCTGGAGTACATAGCCTCTGGCCTGGTGCCGGTGAAGGACCTGATCACTGTCCACCTGCCGCTGGAGCGCGCCCTCGAAGCCTTCGAGATCGTGGCCACCGGCCAGGCGATCAAGGTGACAGTCGAGCCCTGACTCAGGCGCGCACCACCCGCGGGCCGGCGTCCGCCAGTTCGTCGGCCAGCTGGTCGTCCACCCCGCTGTCGGTGACGATCACGTCCACCTCGCCCAGGTCGGCGAACCGGCACAGCTGGGTCTGGCCGATCTTGGTGCGGTCGGCCAGGCAGGCCACCAGGCCACCGGCGGCGACCATCGCCGACTTCACCTGCGCCTCGGCCAGGTCGGGGGTGGTCAGTCCCGCCTGCGGCGTGACCCCGTTCGCCCCGATGAAGGCGACGTCGACCCTCAGCCGCTCCAGCGCGGCCATCGGCCAGGGGCCGACCATCGCCTTGGTCACCTCGCGCAGCCGTCCGCCCAGCATGAGCAGTTCCACCTGCGGCCAGTCGGCCAGCAGCGCCGCCACCGGGAGTGAGTTGGTGACCACGGTGAGCGCCCGGTCGAGCGGGATGCGGCGGGCCAGTTCCATGGTGGTGGTGCCGCTGTCGATGAGTATCGAACCGGCCTCGGGCAGCAGGTCGAGCGCGGCGCGGGCGATCCTTGCCTTCTCGGCGGTCTGCCGCTCCAGCCGGGCGGTGACCGACGGCTCGTAGCCGAGCCGCTGGACGTGGACCGCGCCGCCGTGGACCCGCCGCAACTGGCCCTGCTGCTCAAGGATCGTCAGGTCGCGCCGGATCGTCTCGGAAGTCACGTCCAGTTCCCGGGCCAGGGCGGCCACCTCGACGCGGGAGTGGCTGCGCGCCTGCTCGAGGATGCGCAGGTGGCGCTCGTGGGGAAGGAGCCGATCTTCGCCGTCGACGGCTGACATGGCGCTCACCCTACTGAGGAATCCACATCAACGCAGCGATTCCCACACGCCCCGCAGGCGCTGCAGCGGCCGCCGGTCAGGCCTGCGGAAGCCACACCCGCATCGTGCAGGGTCCTGCCTCTCCCCAGTCGTGGTACGGGATCAGCTCCAGATCTGCAACGGCGTCGTCCCCGACCCGCCACGCTGCCGGCCTGTACGGCCAGTCGTCAGCGGCCTGGGCCGGGAAGGACGCTGCCACGACCACCCGGTCGCCGTCGTCGCGGGGCGGGGCCGCGGTGTGGACCACCAGGCCGGACAGATCCGGCCCGGAGCCGGCGAGGCTCTGTGCGCAGTAGATCACCGCTCCGCGCTGCACCACCACGCAGCCGCGGACCGCGTCGATCCGCGGGTCGGGCCTGACGAACACGGGTTCCACGGGCAGCCGCAGCTCCACCTCGTCCCCGGCGGCGAAGGCGGCCGTGACGCTGACCGAGGGCGCGGCTCCCGCAATCACCTGGACGGGTCCCGACGCCGGGCGGAACACCAGTTCGGCCCCTTGCGCCCAGCCGGGCACGCGCAGCGTGAGCGTCCAGGCGCGGGCGGCGGCTCGGTCGACCAGCACCCGCACCACGCCGCTGCGCGGGTAGTCGGTGACCAGCCGCAGGCCGATCGGCGTGCCGTCGTCCAGCGAGGTCTCGATCCGGGCCGGGGCGAACTGGTGCAGCTGGAGGC
>JAEZGC010000070.1 GCA_023437345.1 Actinomycetes bacterium | reverse complement strand
GTTGCCGGCGTCCGGACGTGACGAGACCCTCGCCACCCCGGGCAGCCACGCCTAGAATCGTCGCGCACCCCGGCGGGAGGCCCCATGCAGGTTGACTTCGCACGTTCGGCCCGTTCCAGCGTCGGGCTGGAATGGGAACTCGCGCTGGTGGACGCCGACACCCTCGAACTCGCGCCCGCAGCCACCGGGATCCTCGACATCCTCGGCTGGGCCGACGACGCCCCGGTCCGCAAGGAGTACCTGCAGAACATGGTCGAGCTGGTGTCGAAACCGCACCCGCGGGTCGCCGATGCGGTGGCCGACCTCTCCGCCCAGCTCGACCGGGTGCGCGAGGTCGCCGAGCCACGCGGGATCCGGCTGCTGGGCACCGGCAGCCACCCGTTCAGCCGCTCCGCGCAGCAGCGCCCGTTCAGCGGCCCGCGCTACGACGTCGTCCGCGACCGGACCGCCTTCTGGGGCCGGCAGATGGCTATCTGCGGCACCCACATCCACGTCGGGGTCGCCCACCGCGACCACGCCCTGCCGGTCACCAACGGCCTGGCCCGGTTCTACCCGCTGTTCCTGGCGCTGTCGGCGTCCTCCCCGTACTGGGAGGCGCAGGACACCGGCTACGCGTCGCAACGCACGATGATCTTCCAGCAGCTGCCGACCAACGGCCTGCCGTACCGGATGACGCAGTGGCACGAGTTCGAGGCCTACGCCGAGGAGCTCGCCGAGGTCGGCATGATCAACGTCCCCGGCGAGATCCGGTGGGACGTCCGGCCGTCGCCCAAGTTCGGCACCGTGGAGAACCGGACGCCGGACTCCGTCCCGACCCTTGCCGAACTGGGCTGCCTGGCCGCGCTCACCCAGTGCCTTGCCGAGTTCATAGTCCGCGACTACGAGGGCGAGCAGGTGGTGCAGGACCTGCCGCCGTGGCTGGTCAAGGAGAACAAGTGGCGGGCCGCCCGGTACGGGATGGACGCCGAGATCATCACCCCCGACCGCGACGGACGGCTGCGTCCGGTGCGCCGCTACATCGCCGAGTGGATCGACCGGCTGCTGCCCATCGCGCGCGACCTTGGCTGCGAGGACGACCTGCTGTTCGCCGACGAACTGTGCAGCGGCGGCACGAGCTACGAGCGGCAGCGCGAGGTCGCCGCGGCCAGCAACGGCGACCTGCGGGCGGTCACCGCGCGCTGCCTGGACGAGACCGGGGCCGTCACCCCGTTTGCCTGACGGCGCACCCCTGCGACCCGGCCGCGTCCAGCGGCTACCCTGTCGCTCGTGAAGCCGTTCCTGCTGCTGGCCACCCGCGACCATGACGAGGCCGCGGCCGCCGAGTACCGCTCCGTGCTGCGGCACGCCGGGCTGCCGCCCGCCCAGCTGCACCACCGCCGCGTCGAGAGCGAGCCGCTCGGGCCGATAGCGCTGGCCGACTATTCAGGCATCCTGCTCGGCGGCAGCTCGTTCAACATCTCCGACTCGCAGAAGACCGCCGTCCAGCAGCGGGTGGAGAACGAACTGGCCGCGCTGGTCGACCAGGTGGTCGACACCGACTTCCCGTTCCTGGGGATGTGCTACGGCGTGGGGACGGTGACCACCCACCTGGGCGGAACCGTGGACCGCACCTACTCCGAACCGGTCGGCGCGGTGCCGGTGACGCTGACCGACGACGGGGCCTCGGACCCGGTGCTGGAGGGGATCAGCCCGGTGTTCCACGCCTTCGTCGGGCACAAGGAGGCGTCCAACGGGGTGCCGCCGGGCGCTACCCTGCTCGCCACCGGCGAGGACTGCCCGGTCCAGATGTACCGGGTCGGCGACAACGTGTACGTCACCCAGTTCCACCCCGAGCTGGACGCCGACGACCTTGCCGCGCGGATGCGGATCTACCAGCACGCCGGCTACTTCGACCCGTCCGAGCTGGACGAGCTGACCTCGATGGCTTACTCGTCGCCGGTCAACGGTGAGCAGCACCGGGTGCTGAGCAACTTCGTCAGGCGGTACGCGTCCGACTGAGGCGGGCGGCTCGGCTGCGCTGTCAGCCGCGCAGGCGGTAGGCGCGGAACAGGACGCCGTGGGCGACGCCCAGCGGCTCGCCCTGGGCGGCCAGCATCGGCGGGATGAAGTCGGCCGGCGCCGGATGGTCGGGCAGGTCGGCCAGGTAGGCCCGGTGCGCCGCCAGCGACGTCACAGCCCTGGCCACCGACTCGTCCGACACCGCCACGCCGTGGGTGGGCCGGGTGTGCGCCGACACCAGCAGCCAGGTGGCACCCCACTTGGCCAGCCCTTCGGTCTGGGCCAGCTCGGGGAACACCCACGTGTTGTCGGCGTCGCGGACGGCGTCCAGGGTTGCCAGGCCGGCGGCCCGGTGGTCGGCCTGGTTGAGGCCGTAGCCCGGCTCGACCTCCCACGACCCGGTGACGACGACGTCGGGCCGGAACTGGCGGATCACCCGCGCTATGTCGCGGCGCAGGTCCAGGGAGTAGACCAGGACGCCGTCGGGGTGGTTGAGGATCTGCAGCCGCTGGACGCCCACCGCGTCACACGCGGCCCGCTGCTCGGCGGCCCGCAGCGGCCCGGTCTCGACGGGCGGCCGCTGCATGCCAGCCTCACCGGTGGTGAGCAGCAGGTAGGCCACCTCGACGCCGCGCGCCGTCCACTCCGCCACCGCGGCCGAGGTGCCGTACTCGACATCGTCGGGATGGGCCACGACGCAGAGCACCCGCCGGAAGTCCTCGTCGGGCAGCTGCCGAATGGCGTCCGATTCGACCATGCAGCCAGCGTAGGCCTCGTCTCGCCGTCCGGGATGGGGACGGTTCCCCAGCACACGGGGACGGTTCCCCCGTGCCGAGGAACCGTCCCCGTGTGTTCGGTGTGTACTCGTCGCCGGTCAACGGGGAGCAGCACCGGGTGCTGAGCAACGTCGTCAGGCGGTACGCGTCCGACTGAGGCCCGGCCCGAACCGTCAGGCCGGACGGGTCTTCGGCTGGCCCTCGAGGGTGAGGCCGGGGTCGCGCGCCACGACGTCGCCCAGCGCTCGGTCGATCCGCTCCAGCACGTCGGCCGAGAGCTCGACACCGGACGCCTTGACGTTCTCGGCGACCTGCTCGGGACGGGAGGCGCCGATCAGCGCGGCTGCCACATTGTCGTTCTGCAGCACCCAGGCGACGGCGAGCTGGGCCATCGTGAGCCCGAGCTCGTCGGCTATCGGACGCAGCTGCTGCACCCGGGTGAGCACCTCCTCCTGCTTGAGGAAGCGGGAGATCATGTTCGCGCCGCCCTTGTCGTCGGTTGCCCGCGAGCCGGCCGGGGCGGGCTGGCCGGGCAGGTACTTGCCGGTCAGGACGCCCTGGGCCACCGGGGACCAGACGATCTGCGAGATCCCCAGCTCGCGGCAGGTCGGCACCACCTCGTCCTCGATCACCCGCCACAGCATCGAGTACTGCGGCTGGCTCGAGATCAGCTGCACGCCGAGCTCCCTGGCCAGCGCGTGGCCGGTGGAGATCTGCTCCGCGGTCCACTCGCTCACCCCGATGTAGAGCGCCTTGCCCTGCCGGACGACGTCGGCGAACGCCTGCATCGTCTCCTCGATCGGTGTCTCGTAGTCCCACCGGTGGGCCTGGTACAGGTCGACATAGTCGGTCTGCAGCCGCTTCAGCGACCCGTTGATCGACTCCATGATGTGCTTGCGGGACAGCCCTACATCGTTGTGCCCCTTGGGCCCGGTCGGCCAGTACACCTTCGTGAAGATCTCGAGCGACTCGCGCCGCTGACCCTTCAACGCCTCGCCGAGCACCGACTCGGCAGCGGTGTTGGCGTACACGTCCGCAGTGTCGAAGCTGGTGATCCCGGCGTCCAGCGCCGCGTGGACGCAGCGGGTGGCGACCTCGTTCTCGACCTGCGAGCCGTGAGTGAGCCAGTTGCCGTAGGTGATCTCCGAGACCTTCAGCCCTGAGTTGCCCAGGTAGCGGAACTTCATGCGTCCTCCTTGTGGTTACTGCGACCGACCTTAGCTCCCGCGATGGGACGCCACAGACGGCGACGCCCGGTCCCAGGGGACCGGGCGCCGTACCGATGGTGGCTAGCGGCGCTTGCCTGACGCCTGCGCAGCCTCGGCCTCCACGGGCCCGGCTTCCGCGTCCGGCCCGGTGGCGTCCTCGGGCTCCGCCTCGGCGGCGGGCTCGTCGTCGGACAGCTCCTCAAGCGCCTCGTCGACCGACTCGACGACGTCCTCGACTGCCTCCTCTACGGCGGCGGGGGCGGCCTCGGCCTCGACCGGCTCGTCGAAGTCGCCGAGCGGGTTGACTATCGTCGCCCCGCCGAGGGTGGCCAGCATCTGACGGACGTTGGTCAGCTGGGCGGTGATGGCGTCGCGGCGCGACGTGGCGGCCAGCAACTCACGCTCGGACTCCCGGCGGATCTTCTCCGCCGCGGTCCGGGCCGATCCGACGGTGGCGGTGGCCTCGTCCTGGGCTGCCTTCAGGATGGCGGCGGCCTGCGCCTCAGCCTCGGCGCGGGTGCGCTCGGCCTCGGCCTCGATAGCGGCCTGGCGCTCCTCGGCGCGGGCGACAGCTGCCTCGTTGGCCGCCATCTGCTCGGCGAAATCGGCGGCAGCCTTGTCCCGGCGGACGGCGAGAGTCTTCTCGAAGTCGGCGGCGGCAGCCGCGGCGCGGGCGCGCTGGTGCTCGTAGACCGCCTCGGCCTCCTCGCGGCGCGCGGTGGCCTCCCGATCGGCGTGGTCGAGGATGTCGTCGGACTGCCGCTTGGCCGCCTCGACGATCCGGGCCGCGTCCGCCTCCGCCTTCGACTGCACCTCCTGGGCGTACTTGTCCGCCGAGGTGCGGACGTGATCGGACTGCGCCTGGGTCTCCTTTGTCAGCTTCGCGGCCTCCGACTTGGCGGTGCTGCGCAGCTCGGTGGCCTCCGCCTCGGCGAGGCTGAGGATCTGGCCGACCCGCTCGCCGAGTTCGGCGAAGCTGGGGGCGGGAGCGTGCGCCTGCTCGGCCTCCAGCTCGGCGATCCGGGCCGACTGGCCGGCGAGCTGCGCCTCCAGTTCGGACAGGTGGCCCCGCAGCTTGGTCAGCTCGACGGCGCGGTCACCCGCCTCGGCCCGGGCCTGCTCGACACCCTGCCGGAGCTGGGCCACGGCCCGGTCGACCTCGGCGGGGTCGTAGCCACGCATGATCGTGCGGAACGTCACATCACTCATCTTGATCTTCCCTTGTTGCAGTGCTTTCGTCCCCACCGCGTCGTTCCGGGACCGCCAGGGCCTCGATCACTCCGGACAGGTGGCCGAGCTGGGCGTTGATGTCGTCCCGCCGTCGTGCGAGCACCGCCACCTCGGCGCGGGCTCGTTCCATCATCGCACGGGCCTCGGTCCGGACGGCGTCGGCGTCCACCCGCGCCTGGGCGAGCATCTCGACAGCCTCGTCGCGGGTGGTGCGGGCCCGATCCCAGGTCTCGCGCTGCAGCTGTTCGAGCTCGGCCGCGGTGCGTTCCCGGATCAGCTTCGACATCCCCTCGGCCTCGGCCAGCCGCCGCTCGGCGCGCTCGGCCTGGGCCCTCGCCTCGGAGTGGGCGTGGGCCAGCAAACGCTCCGCCTCGTCGCCGGCGACCTGGCGGGTGCGGGTGGCGTCGCGTTCGGCGGCTTCGAGGACGGCGCGGGCGCGTGCCTCGAGGTCGGCGGCCTGGGCGGAC
>JAEZGC010000240.1 GCA_023437345.1 Actinomycetes bacterium | reverse complement strand
CTGTTCAGCGACCCGAGTCCTTTCGAGGTGCTGGCCGACGACCTGTGGGCGACCGGGGTCTCGACCAGTGACCACGTGATCAGCCACGTCCGTGACCGGCTGACTGCCCGCGGCGTGCTCAGCTCGGCACAGCTGCGGACCACCGAGCCGTCCCGCCGGGTCGAGGCAGCCGGGCTGGTCACCCATCGGCAGCGACCGGCGACGGCCTCGGGGATCACCTTCGTCAACCTCGAGGACGAGTTCGGCCTGGTGAACGTGATCTGCTCTGCCGGGGTGTGGCAGCGCTACCGGAGGGTGGCACGGGAGTCGTCGGCGCTGATCGTCCGCGGGATCCTCGAACGATCCCCCGAGGGGGTCACCAACCTGGTCGCCGACCGGCTCGAACCGCTGCCGATCGGGCTGCGGCACAGTTCCCGCGACTTCCGCTGAGGCTGGCCCCACTAGCCTGAAGGGGACGCGCTCGGCACCCGCTCCGGCCGGGTCCAGAACCCGGCCGCCGTCCAGCTGCTTGTGGGAGGGATCATGATCACCACCGAACTCGCCGCGCGGCTGCGGACTGTCGGAGTCGGCTGGTCCCCGGCGGCGGGTGACCGTTTCGCCATCCCCGGCCGTGATCTCGACGACCAGCTGTTCGTGCTCAGCGACATGGTCATCGAGTCGCACGAGGTGCCCGGCGGGCGGATCATAAGGTTCAACGGCACCACCGAGTGGGCGCTGGACAGCATGCCGGCCGACCTGGCGCTGTGGCTGCCTCGGGAGGACCAGTTGCGTGGGCTGCTGGGTGACCGGTTCGTCAGGCTGGAGGTGGTCGGCGACGGCATGGTCGTCGTGTTGTCGGACGGCTCCCGCCACGCCGACACCGACGCGGAGCGGGCCTATGCGCGGGCCGTCCTGCACACCCTGGGCTGAGCGAGCGGCAGCGACGCGAGCGACGGCCCCCGCAGACAGGTTTCCGGCGGGGGCCGTCGCCAGTGCTCGCCTCGGGCGCGTGGGATCAGCGGCGCTTGAGCTTCATCGCCTTGACCATGGCGTCGAACACGTAGGTGTTCTCATACACCCCCGCGAACAGCTCGCTCCCGGGCCCCATGGCTGTCACCGGCACGTCCTCGGCGGTGTGGTTGGCCGTGGTCCAGTCGACCACGAACTCCTTGTCGGTACCCGGAACGCTGAACGGCCCGTCCTCCGAGGTACGACCCTCGCCGCTCTCGTTGGGATAGCTCGGGTTGTCCTGCAGCGCGGGGACGTCCTCGATGGCGAGGCTGCCGGTCTCATGGTCGGCCAGGACGATCACGAGGGTGTCGCGATGCTTCTTGGCGTAGCGGACGGCCACTGCCACCGCTGAGTCGAGGTTCTTGCCGGCCTTGATGACCTGCCCTGCGTTCGACTGGTGGGCCATCTCGTCGATCCCTTCCTCCTCGACGAGCAGGAAGAAGCCGTCCCGGTCCCTGGCGAGGGTCGAGATCGCCTTCGACGTCATGTCGGCCAGCGACACCGTAGGGCTGTACACGTCGCCCTGGCCCTCGGGCCGCTGCTGGAACATCTCCTCGTTGGCGAACAGGCCGAGGATCTTGCGGGACCTGGAAGCCATCAGTTCTTGGGTGGTGGTCACGTAGTCATAGCCGAGTTGCTGGGCTCGTTCGACGAGGTTGCCCTCGGTGCCGGCGCTCCGCTCGGACGGGTCCTCGGCGGGCTCGTCGGGGAACGCACCCGGGTTTCCGGCGGGGTACCACTTGTCCTCGCCCCCGCCGAGGATCACCTGCGGCTTGCTCTGCTCAAGGAACTGCCTGGCGATCAGGCTCTGCTGGCTGCGGTCAAGGACGTGGGCTCCGAATGCGGCCGGGGTCGCATCAGTGACCTGGGCCGTGGTGACCAGACCGGTGGCCTTGCCATTGCGCGCGGCGAGTTCCAGGACTGACGTCACCGGCTTGCCGTTCTCGTCGACGCCGATGGCGCCGTTGTAGGTCTTGACTCCGGTCGCCAGCGACGTTCCGCCGGCCGCCGAGTCTGTGACGAAGGCCTCGGGGTCGTGGGGGAAGGTCTGCGAGCGGCCTGCCACCGGCAGCGAGTCCATCGCCAGGGTGCCCTCCGGTCCGACGTTGCCGTACCGGATCAGGTTGCGATGGGACGTTCCCATGCCGTCGCCGACGAACAGGATGACGTTCTTGGCGGGCCGCTGCCCGGTCTGGTGGGTGGGCATGCCCGAGGTGACCGCCGCTCCCGCTCCCGCAGTGAGGGCGAGCGTGGTCACGGCGGCAACGGCGATCTTGTGGGTCGCGAGAAGGGGAAGGATTGCGGTTCGGAACATGGAGTTCCTCCTCGAAGAGGGGTGCCAGCGGTGGCCCGCTGGAGCGGCGGCCAGATAGCCGTCGCTGGGGGACTGCGGGCCCTCGTCGTGCACCGGGGTGGGTCTCGGCATGGTCTCACCATGTGGGCCGACAGGCAACAGGTCAGGCGGGATACCGCGCCATTCGGGTTGGGACGGATCTGCCGCTGGATCGCTCCGGGCCCGGCATTCCTGCCGCGGATCCGCGTCTGGAGGCACTCTCGTCCCAGGCCAGACCGCCGCCCCCACCCGGCCGGTAAGCTGGCCCGATTCTGCGATGGGGGAGGGCCGGAACATGCGTGCAGACCGCCGGCCTTTTGCCCGGCTGGCCGGCGTCCTGATCGCGGTGGTGCTCGCCGGCTGCGCGCTCGACAACCCGTCGCCCACCCCGTCCACGGCAGGACCTGCAACAGTCCCGGCCACCACCCCGACGCAGAGCCCTGCGCCAACCCCCACCCCGACGCCGACCCCCACGCCGACCGAGAC
>JAEZGC010000210.1 GCA_023437345.1 Actinomycetes bacterium | reverse complement strand
GGCCAGGCGGGATGGCCGGCGTGCGGCGGCCGTCCGGTGCCCCCGCCCGCCGCGGCGAGTTCCCGGCCCACCAGCCGGCCGCACACCACGGCCTCGAGCAGCGAGTTGCTGGCCAGCCGATTCGCGCCGTGCAGCCCGGTGGAGGCGACCTCCCCCGCGGCGTACAGGCCGGGCAGCGAGGTCCGGCCGGCGGCATCCACCGCCACCCCGCCCATGTGATAGTGCGCGGCGGGCCGGACCGGCAGCAGGTCGGTGGCGGGGTCGAGGCCGGCCGCCATCGCGCTGGCGTGGATGGACGGGAACAGCGCGGCGAACCGCTCCCCGGGGGAGTCACGGCCATCGAGGAAGACCCGGTGCCCGGCCTGGAGCTGGGCCCATTCCGCGCGGGAGACCACGTCGCGGGCGGCGAGCGGATCGGCCAGCACCCATTCGCCGCGCTCGTTGACCAGGATCGCCCCCTCGCCGCGAACCGCCTCGCTGACCAGCGGCATCGGGTCGGCGGCGATGTCAAGCGCGGTCGGGTGGAACTGGACGAACTCGAGGTCGCGCAGTTGCGCGCCTGCGCGGTAGGCGAGGCCGAGGCCCTGCCCGCGGGCGCCGAGCGGGTTGGTGGTGTGGCTGAACAGCCCGCCCGCGCCCCCGGTGGCGAGCACGACCAGGTCGGTCATCAGGTCG
This sequence comes from Actinomycetes bacterium, assembly GCA_023437345.1. Taxonomy (GTDB): domain Bacteria; phylum Actinomycetota; class Actinomycetes; order Propionibacteriales; family Propionibacteriaceae; genus Propionicimonas. The sequence continues at coordinate 4,501 of JAEZGC010000210.1, read as the reverse complement.
AGCGGCCCGGTCGGGGTGCTGACCCGGACCCCGGCGATGGCGCCGGCCTCGACCAGCAGGTCGACGGCGGGGGAGTAGTCCCACAGCGCGACCGACTCCAGCCGGCGGGCCCGCTCGACGACGGTGCGCAGCAACTCAGCCCCGCTGCGGTCACCGTCCGCGTGCACGATCCGCCGCCGGCTGTGAGCGCCTTCCAGCCCGAGCCGCAGCGTGCCGTCCGGCCCGGTGTCGAACCGGGCGCCGAGCCCGGCGAGCCAGGCGATGGCATCCGGCCCGGCTGCGGTGACGGCGTCCACCACCGCAGGGTCGCAGAGCCCCGCACCCGCGGCGAGGGTATCGGCGCTGTGCAGGGCAGGGTCGTCGTCCGCCCCGACCGCGGCCGCGATCCCGCCCTGCGCCCAGCCGGTCGACGTCCCCGTGCTGACCTGCCCGGCGCTGAGGACTATGCACGGCGCCGGTGACAGTTCCACAGCCGCGCTCAGCCCGGCCAGCCCGGCGCCGATGATCACCGGGCAGCCGGCGTCGATCCGGCGGGTGGCCGGCATCACTTGCTCCCGACCAGCAGCATGCGCTCCACCGCGGCCCTGGCGCGCTCGGCCACCGACTCGTCGATGGTCACCTCGTGGGTCAGCGTCTCCAGCGACCGCCGGATCTTGCCGAGGGTGTTGCGCTTCATGTGCGGGCACAGGTTGCAGGGCCTGACGAACTCGGTGTCCGGGAACTGCTGGGCGACGTTGTCGCTCATCGAGCACTCGGTGATCAGCGCCACCCGGCGGGGCCGCTGCCGGGTGACGAAACCGATCATCTGGGCGGTGGAGCCTGCATAGTCGGCCTCGTCCACCACCTCCGGCGGGCACTCCGGGTGGGCCAGCACCGTGACGTCGGGGTAGTCGATCCTGAGTTGCCTGATGTCGGCCGGGACGAACCTCTCGTGCACCTCGCAGGCGCCGGGATGGGTGATCACCTCGACGCCGGTCTGGCGGGCGATGTTCGCCGCCAGGAAGCGGTCGGGGATCATGATCACCCGCGGCACGCCAAGGCTCTCGATCACCGCGACGGCGTTGCCGGAAGTGCAGCAGATGTCGGACTCGGCCTTCACCGCGGCGGAGGTGTTGACGTAGGTCACCACCGGGACGCCGGGGTGCAGCCGCCGCAGTTCCCGGACGTCGGCAGGCGTGATCGACTCCGCCAGCGAGCAGCCGGAGCGCAGGTCGGGGATCAGGACGGTCCGCGACGGGTTCAGCAGCTTGGCCGTCTCGGCCATGAAGTGGACGCCCGCCAGCACTATCACGTCCGCCGCGACGGTGGTCGCCTCCCGCGCCAGCGCCAACGAGTCGCCGACGATGTCGGAGACGCCGTGGAAGATCTCGGGGGTCATGTAGTTGTGCGCCAGGATCACCGCATTGCGCTCAGCCTTGAGCCGCAGGATCGCCTCGACGTCGTCGGCCATGGTCGCCCACTCCGCCTCGGGCACGACGTGGGCCACCCGCGGATACAGGTCAGCAGCTGTTGTCGGCACGGCAGTTGTCATGACGCTCTCCCACCCTTTTGCTAACTTCGAGCAAAAGAAATGCTACTCCTGAGCAAAATGCACCGCAAATCGGCCGGCCGACCGATCACGCGAGGGTGGGCGGCTGGCGGCGCGGGAACCGGACTGGCGAGGGGGAGCGGCCCCGTCAGCGGGCCCGCGGCAGCGGCAGCTTGGTGCCGGCCTCGTTGCGCTGCTGGAGGATGGCGCGCCGGAACCTGTAGAGCCGGGCCGGCCGCCCGCCGGTGGAGGAGTCCACCCCGCCGGTCTCCTCCACGAGCTCCTGCTGCTCGACCAGCCGGCGGAAGTTCTGGGTGTGCACCGACGTCCCGGCCAGCGCCTCCACGCAGTCCTGCAGGTGACGCAGGGTGAACTCCGGCGGCATCAACTCGAAGACCACCGGCCGGTACTGGATCTTGGAGCGCAGCCGGGCCAGGCCGGTCGCCAGGACCCGGCGGTGGTCGCCGAGCATCCGCCGGCCCGGGGCCAGCGACGCGTCCGGCAGCCGCCAGGCAGCCGGGGACTCCGGCACAAGGCCCACCTCGTACAGCAGCTCGTAGCGCTGCAGCACAAGGTCGGGCTGCCATGGCTGGCCGGCCAGCCCGAACGTGACCGCGTATCGCTGGCGGCGTGCGCCGGCGAGGCCGGGTTCGGCGGCCGCCCACTGCTCCAGCGCCGGCGCGAAACCGTCGACCAGCCTGGACCCGGCCCGCAGGTCCTCCCAAGGCAGCAATCCGTACCAGCGCTGCCAGACGCCGATCCCGGCATCGGTGGTCGGGCGGGTGAGCCCAAGGTAGGACACCGACAGGCGCTGGTCGGCCTGGTCGGTGCGGTTGAGGTCGACGAACGTGTACAGCTGCTCGAGGTAGCCGAGTTCGCGCCCGGTCTGCTCCTCCACCCACGCCCGGGTGGCGGCCTGCAGCGAATGGTGCCCAGGCATCAGCGGGCCGGCCGGCAGCCTGGGCGGGTCCTTCAGCACCAGGACGCAGGGCTCGCCCTGCACGACGGCGACCACCACGGCGAGCAGCTCAGCCGATACCGCGTGATCGACCACCATGCCTCCTCGGGATCGGCCACAGGATACCGGCGGGACCGGGGGACGGGCAGGGTCCGGCCGGGGTGCCGTCCGCTGCCCAAGTGGCCCCTCGGGTACTAGCCTCGTGGCGTGCGACGTGTACTGCGACCGGTTCTTCTCGCCCTGGCGACAGCCGCCCTCCTCGTCCTGCCCGCCGGCCGGGCAGCCGCCGACGACGACCACCCGTCCTGGGAGATCGACAACTACGCGGTTACGGCGGTGGTGGACGCCGACGGCGGCGTCACCCGCGTCCGGCTCGACATCGACTTCGACTTCGGCAACGACCCGGGCCACGGCCCCTACATCACCCTGCCCCTGCAGCAGGAGATCGCCAACGACCCTGACCACTGGCGGGCGCTCGACGTCACGGTCGGCGAGGTCTCCAGCCCCACCGGCGCCAACGCCGAGGTGCAGACCCAGGAGGAGTGGGGCAACCTGCTGATCCGGGTCGGCAGCGAGAGCAGGACCTACACCGGGGTGCAGCGGTACACGATCAACTACACGATCCGCGGCCTGCTGGCGCCCCGGCAGGCACAATCCGGGCTCGACGAGTTCAACTGGAACGTCGTCGGCACCGGGTGGGAGGTCCCGATCAACCGCGTCACGGCCACGGTCACCGGGCCGGTCGATGTCGAGCGGGTCGCCTGCTTCGCCGGTGGCTTCTTCCGCTCCGACTGCGATTCGGCAACCTCCGACGGCGACACCGCAAGCTTCAACCACGGCCGGCTGGCCGAGGGAGACCCGCTCCAGATCGTCGCGGGCTTCCCGGCCGGCACCTTCAGCAACGCCGAACCGCGGCTCACCACCCGCTACCACATCGGCAACATGTTCCCGGTCACCCCGGTCACCGGCGGCATCACCGCCGCCCTGACCGCGCTCGGCCTCGGCTTCCTGATCCAGCGCACCCGGCGCGGCGGCCGGGACGAGGTCTACCTGGGGCTCACTCCCGGCATCTCCCCGGCGCCGGGCCAGCAGGTGGCGATCGGGCGCGGCGTCGAGAAGGCGCCGGTAGCGGTCCAGTTCAGCCCGCCGGCGCAGGCCAGGCCCGGCGAACTGGGCGTGCTCACCGACCACACCGCCGACAACACCGACATCACTGCCACCATGATCGACCTCGCGGTGCGGGGCTACCTCAGGATCGAGCAGACCGGGAAGAAGGACTGGACGTTCACCAGGCTGGCCGGCGACAAGGGTCTGGTCAGCTACGAGAAGCACCTGTTCAACCGGCTGTTCTCCGACGGGCCGGTGGTCGAGACCGATGACCTCAAGGACAAGTCCTACGCCACCGTCCTCACCGGCACCCGGTCGCGGCTGTACGACCGGGTGACCAAGGAACTCCACTGGTTCACCCGCAACCCCAGCCTGGTCCGCGGCATCGCGGTACTCGCCGGTATCGGACTGGTCCTGGGCGGCGCCGGCCTGGGGGTGGTGCTCGGATTCCTCGGCTTCGGCCTGATCGGCCTGGCCGGGGTGATCACCGGCATCGGCGTCCTGATCGCCAACAACCGGTTCGGGGCGCGCACCGCTGAGGGCTCGGCCGTCCTGGCCCAGACCAAGGGGTTCGAGTTGTACCTCAGCACGGCGGAGGCCGAGCAGATCAAGTTCGAGGAGGGGATCGACATCTTCTCCCGCTACCTGCCCTACGCGATCATCTTCGGCGTCGCCGAGCGGTGGACGAAGGTGTTCCAGCAGCTCGAGGCCGAGGGCCGCTACACCCCGACCACCGGTTGGTACGTCGGCTACGGCTACGGCAGCCTGAGCAGCGGTTTCGTGTCCTCGATGGACCAGCTGGCGAGCCAGATGAGTTCCTCGCTCCAGGCGGCGACCGCGGCCTCCAGCGGCGGGTCCGGCTTCAGCGGCGGCGGCGGTTTCGGCGGCGGCGGGGGCGGCGGCTGGTG
>JAEZGC010000207.1 GCA_023437345.1 Actinomycetes bacterium | reverse complement strand
GCTCGATGGCGCAGGCGGCCACCGCCGCGACCAGGACGACGAGCAGGAAGGACCAGCCGGCGAGGTACGCGACTGCCGAGTACGCCAGGAGCGCTGGATCGTCGAGGTTGGCGTACGCGAGCACCTGCACCACGGGGATGACGACGGCCAGCACGACGACACCCAGCACCGCCCAGGCCAGCGGCTCCCGGATCCGCTTGAGGTTGTCCAGCATCACTGCCTCCTGCCCTTGGTCGTTATCAGGCGTGCTGCGGACCGGCCTGCTCGGTCACCGCCTGCACCAGTTCCTTGACCCGCTCGGCCTGGTCGACAGGCACGACCAGCGTGGCTGTCGGCGTCCGCACCACCACAAGGTCGCTGACCCCGACCAGCCCGACCACCGCGTCAGGGTCGGAGCTGATGACAATGTTGCCGGTCGAGTCCAGGGCCACCACGCTGCCCGACAACGCATTTCCGGCGGCATCGCGGCCCAGCACCTCGGCCAGGCTCGGATAGCCGCCGACGTCGTGCCACTGGACGGCGAGACCGACCGCCACCACGCGGGCCGAGCCCTGCCCGTGGGAGACCGGCTCCATGATCCCGTAGTCGACAGAGGTGCGCAGCAGCGTCGGGAACACCTCGGCGAGCCGCTCGGGGTGGGCGGCGAGGTCGGTTACCGCCTCGTAGCTGGCCGGCAGCAGCAGCCGGAGCTGCTCCAGCACGGTGGCCGCGCGCCACACGAACATGCCCGAGTTCCACCAGTACTCCCCCGAGGCGAGATAGCCCTCGGCCACCTCGCGGGCCGGCTTCTCGGCGAACTCGCGAACCAGGTGGGCGCCAGGGTGCCCGGCCAGCGGACTGCCCCGGTGGAGGTAGCCGTACCCGGTGTGCGGCGAGGTGGGCACGACGCCCAGAGTGACCAGCGCATCAGGATCGGCCTCGGCGACGGCGAACGCCCGCTCAAGGGTGGCGGCGAACTCGTCAACCGGCTCGATCACGTGGTCGGCGGTGACCTGGGCGATAACCGCCTCCGGGTCCTGCCGCATCAGGACGGCGGCGGGCCAGGCCACAGCGTTCAGCGAGTCCCGGCCGACCGGCTCACCGAGGATGTTCGCCGGACCCAGTTCGGGAAGCTGCGCCGCCACCTGGTCGACGTGGGCAGCGCCGGTGACCACCAGCACCCGTTCGGCCGGCACCGACGCCAGCGAGCGCTCGAAGGCGAGCCGCAGCAGGCTGCGTCCCCCCACCAGCGGGAGCAGCTGCTTGGGGGTGCCGTGCCGCGACAACGGCCACAGCCGCGTACCCGAACCACCGGCCATGATGACGACGTACCGCACGGCCATGACCCTACGGCACCGCCCTACGATGGGCACGTGAACCCGCGCCGCGCCCCCGTCGACCTGTTGGCGCGCCGGGTCCGGGCCGGCGGCAGCCGGCCGCTGCTCACCTACTACCACCCGGCCGCCGGCGAGCGGACCGAGTTCAGCGCCACGTCCTTCGCCAACTGGGTCGACAAGACAGCCAACCTGCTGGAGACGCTGGACGTCGAGGGCCCGGTCGCCGGGCCGCTGGCCACCAGTCACCCAGGTCACTGGGTGAGCCTGATCTGGCCGCTGGCCTGCTGGCAGCACGGCAACGCCTGGGCTGCGCTGCCCGGCCCCCCGCCCGACGCAGAGCTCGTCGTGATCGGGCCGCAGGACCCGCGGCCGCTGCTGCCGCACGCCACCATCGCCTGTTCGTTGCACCCGTTCGGGTTGCCGCTGACCGGGCTCCCGGACGGCGTGCTCGACTACAGCACCGAAGTGCTCGCCGAACCGGACTCGCACTGGGCCGCCCCCACCAGCCCTGACGACCTGGCCTGGCTGGACGCCGACCGGCGGCTCAGCCACGCCGACCTTGCCAACCCGGGGCAGCTGCAGCCAGTGGACGGGCGCGTGCTGGTCCGGCCCTGCGACCCCTGGCGGACCCTTGCCGACGCTGTGCTGCGACCGCTGCTCGGCGATGGTTCGGCCGTCGTGGTCGCCGGGCAGGTGACCCAGGCCGAGCTGGACCGGATCGTCGCCGCGGAGCGGGTCACCGAGGTGCTGCAATGATGGGGAACCGATCCGGAAGGGGTGCGATGACAGGGATCAGCCGGCGCGAGGTGCTGCTGGGAGGCTCGGCGCTGCTGCTGCTCGCCGGCTGCGGCGGACCGTCCATCCCGCGACCGACCGCGTCCCCCTCAGGCGCGATCCGGGCCCAGCTCGACGAGGTGATCACCACCATCGCCGCAGGCTCCGACAAGCTTGGCGTTGCGCTCCACGACCTGCGCACAAACGAGACGTACGGCTTCAACCCGGGCTACGCCAGCCAGAGCGCCTCGATAGCCAAGCCGATGATCGTGCTGATGGCCCAGCGCCGCGCCCACGCCACCGGCACCGACCTCACCGCCGAGCAGCAGGAACAGATCACCAACGCGATCACCAAATCCGACAACGACGCCGCCGACGCGCTGTGGGCCTACGCCGGCGCCGCCCCTGCCTATGCCGAGCTCGCCGCCGAGCTCGGGATGGCCGACACCCACCCCGACGAGAACCGCTCCGAGAGCTGGAGCTGGACCTGGACCACCCCGGACGACCAGGCGCAGCTGCTGAGATCCCTGACCGAGGGTTCGCCGGCCGTCGCCGACCGGGATCGGCTGCGGCTGTGGGAGCTGATGGGCGGCGTGGTCGACGACCAGGCGTGGGGCGTGGGCGCCCCCCGGTCGGGCGATGTGGCAGTCCACCTGAAGAACGGCTGGGTGCAGTTCCAGTCCAGCGACGGGCTGTGGGCGGTCAACTCGGTGGGCCAGGTGACCGGCCAGGGCCGCGACTACCGGCTCGCCATCATGACCCGCACCCCGAACTTCGACACCGGGCGGGCGGTCTGCGACGAGATCGGCCGCTGGGTCTTCGACATCCTCGGCTCCGGCCCGCTCGAACCCGCCTGAGCCGATGCCGCACCTGGAGGTCAACGGCGTCAGCTACACCCTCGGTGATGGACGGCCGCTGCTCAACGACGTCAGCTTCCGGGTCGGCGACGGCGCGAAGGTGGCGCTGATCGGCCCGAACGGGAGCGGCAAGACCACCCTGCTGCGGATAATCTCAGGCGAGCTGCCCGCCGAGGAGGGCGGCATCGCCGGCTCGGGCCGGGTCGCTGTGATGAGCCAGTTCATCGGCAAGCTACGCGGCAGCCAGACCGTCCGCGACCTGCTGGTCTCGGTAGCCCCCGAAAGGATCCGCACCGCCGCCGGTGCGCTGGACGCCGCCGAGCTGGCGATGATGGACGCCGACGACGAACCCACCCAGCTCGCCTACGCCCAGGCGCTGGCCGACTTCGGCGATGCCGGCGGCTACGAGTACGAGTCGACGACCTGGGACACCGTCACGTCCAGCGCGCTGGGGGCGCCCTTCCAGAGCGCGCAGTGGCGGCAGGTGAACACCCTCAGCGGCGGCGAGCAGAAGCGCCTCGTCCTCGAGGCGCTGCTCGCCGGGCCGGAGGAGGTGCTGGCCCTTGACGAGCCGGACAACTACCTCGACGTGCCCGGCAAGCTCTGGCTCGAGCAGCGCCTGGCCGAGACCACCAAGACGGTGCTGCTGATCAGCCACGACCGCGAGCTGCTCAGCCGGGTCCCCACCGCCATCGCCACGCTTGAGCCCGGCCCGGCCGGCGCCACCGCGTGGACCCACACCGGCACCTACACCACCTGGGGCGCGGCCCGGGAAGCCCGCAACGAGCGGCTCGAGGAACTGCGCCGCCGCTGGGACGAGGAGCACGCCAAGCTCAAGGCGCTGGTGCTGATGTACAAGCAGAAGGCCGCCTACAACGACGGGCTGGCCTCCCGCTACCAGGCCGCGCAGACCCGGCTGGCCAGGTTCGTGGCCGCCGGCCCGCCCGAGCAGGTGGTGGTCCAGCACCGGGTCCGGATGCGGCTTCGCGGCGGCCAGACCGCCCGCCGCGCCGTGGTCTGCGAGCAGCTGGAGCTCCAGCTCCCGCCGGCGGCCGGGTTACCGGTGACCTTGATGGAACCGTTCGACCTGACCGTGTGGTTCGGCGACCGGGTGGCAGTGCTGGGCTCCAACGGCTCGGGCAAGTCCCACTTCCTGCGGCTGCTGGCTGCCGGCGGCACCCACCCCGACGCCGAGCACCGTCCGGTGAACGAGCTCGGCGTTCCGCCGGTCGGCCACACCGGCCTGGCCCGGCTGGGCCGGCGGGTCCGTCCGGGCTGGTTCGCCCAGACCAATCAGCACCCGCGTCTGGTCGGGCGCACCCTGCTGGAACTGCTGCACCGCGGCGACGAGCACCGGGCGGGGATGGGTCGCGAGGAGGCGTCAAGGGCGCTGGACCGCTACGGGCTGGTCAAGTCCGCCGAGCAGACCTACGAGACGCTGTCGGGCGGCCAGCAGGCGCGGCTGCAGATCCTGCTGCTGGAGCTGTCGGGCGCAACCCTGCTGCTGCTGGACGAGCCGACCGACAACCTCGACCTGCACTCCGCCGAGGCGCTGGAGGACGCGCTGGGCGCCTTCGAGGGGACGGTGGTGGCGGTCACGCACGACCGCTGGTTCGCCCGCAGCTTCGACAGGTTCCTGGTCTTCGGTGCGGACGGCCGGGTCAGCGAGCACCCGGCGCCGGTGTGGGACGAGGGGCGGGTGGCGCGGCCCCGCTGAGCGCTCCGGCTCAGTCGCTGACCTCGCACACCGAGTCGAGGTCCTCGGCCTGGGTGGTGGACGGCTTGGTCGGCTTGCTCGACGGCGTCGCCGACGCCGTGCCGTTGCCGTTCGGCTCGGTGGACGTCTCGTCCTTGGGGCGGTCCTTCGCCTCGGAGGCGGCGATCTTGTCGGCGACTATCTCGCGGATCCTGGGGAAATTCGGCTTGACGGGCTTGATCAGTGGCGGGGTGAAGTTGACCGACGACATCGGCAGGCCGCGGCCCTTCAGCGCCAGGTCGAGGGCGGTCCCCAACTGCTCGCTGGGGATGTTGGTGGCAACCACCTTCTCGCTGGCGGCGGCGATGTCGTTGAACTTGGTGAGCACCGTGGTCGGGTTCAGCTGCTTGACCATGGCGTTGATCACGCACTTCTGCCGCGACATCCGCTCGTAGTCGTTGGAGCCCTCCCTTGAGCGGGCGAACCACAGCGCGTGGAAGCCGTCCAGCAGGACGTTCGTGCCCGGCTCGATGTAACCGTAGACGCCCTTTGGCCCCGACTTCGACCCGATCGGGATCCGCTTGTTGATGTCGAGCCGGATCCCGCCGACCGCGTCGATCAGGGACTGGAAGCCCTTCAGGTCCACCATCGCCCAGTAGTTGATGTCCAGCCCGAGGATCTCGCCCACCACGTCCGCGGTGGCCTCGGCGCCGGGGTACTTCACGCCCTTGAACAGGTCCTTGTTGTTCAGGGCGAGGGTGTAGACGGCGTTCAGCAGGCACTCCTGGGAGGCGCACCAGAACCCATCGGGGTACTTGGCGTGGAGCGGATTGTCCTTGGGGAAGGGGGCCCACTGCAGGTTGCGGGGCAGGCTGAACAGCACGGTCCGGCCGGTGTCGGCGTCGATGCTGGCCACGATCATCGTGTCCGGCCGCATCCCCCAGCGGTCAGCCCCGGCGTCGCCGCCCATCAGCAGGATGTTGTACCGGCCGTGCTGCGCCTCGGCCTGGCCGCCGCCGGTGAAGACGTTGGTGACCAGGCTGGCCTGCGCGCCGAACATGCCCGAGGCCGCCCAGGCGGCGGTACCCGTCCCGGTGGCCAGCGCGAAGGCGAGGACGCCGGACAGCAGCCGGCCGGCCCCCGACATGGCGCCGGGGTTGGCGATCCGCCAGGCGTCGACCAGCAGCAGCGCCCAGGCGACGCCGAGCACCAGCACGACCACCTGCAGGACCCGCAGCGTGACCGGGTGGGCGTAGCCGGCGATCAGGGCCGGACGAGCGACCAGCGCGGCGATCGCCACCAGGACGACAAGGCCGAGCAGGCCGAGCCAGACCCGCAGCGCGATCCGTCCCAGGCGCTTGTTGCCCGCGGCGACCTGCGCGGAGCCCGGGATCAGCAGCGACATCAGAACAAGCACGATCCCGCGCCGGATCGCTATCCCCTGGCTGCGCTGCTGGGGACCCGGCAGCGTCGCGGCATGCGCGGTTGTCGCCATAGCGTCTCCCCGGGGAAGGTGGTCGGGCCGTTCCCAGTATTGCCGCGCCGTCCAATTCCGGCCGGTGACGCGCCGGTGGCCGGGCCACTACCGGGCCAGGCGCCCCCTCCCCGGGCCACAAGGAGGTTAGCCGCCGTCCCAGAACCCCTCGGTGTCGGCCCGGGCGGCGGCGCGCACCCGCTCGCCCTTGGCGGCCGCGCCGGCTCGCAGGTCGGCCTGGAAGGACTCCATCCGGGCGGTCAGGGCCTGGTCGGCCACCCCGAGGATCCGGACCGCGAGCAGTCCGGCGTTGCGGGCGTTGCCGACCGCCACCGTCGCCACCGGCACCCCGGCCGGCATCTGGACTATCGAGAGCAGCGAGTCGAGGCCGTCCAGGTGCTTCAGCGGCACCGGCACCCCGATCACCGGCAGCGGGGTGAGGGCGGCGAGCATCCCTGGCAGGTGGGCTGCCCCGCCGGCGCCGGCGATGATCACCTTCAGTCCGCGCCCGACGGCACCGCGGCCGTAGGCCACCATGTCCTCGGGCATCCGGTGGGCAGAGACGACGTCGGCCTCGTAGGGCACCCCGAACTCGGCCAGCGCGGCGGCGGCTGCCTCCATCACCGGCCAGTCGGAGCCCGACCCCATCACGATCCCAGCCAGCGGCTGGTCAGCCATCCTGGTCTCCCTTCGTCGGGCCGGCGACTCCCATCAGGATGTCGGCGGCGCTCCTGGCCCGCGCCCGGGTCCGGTCCAGGTCCGGGCCCAGCGCGGTGACGTGACCCAGCTTGCGGCCGGGCACCCATGACTTGCCGTACAACTGCACCCGCACCGCCGGGTCGGCGGCGAGCACCGCTGCCAGCGTGGCGTCCGGCGCGTGGCGCTGGCCGCCCAGCACGTTGGCCATCACCGCCCAGTCGGCCAGCGGTTCGGTGGCGCCCAGCGGCAGGTCGGCCACCGCCCGCAGGTGGTTCTCGAACTGGGAGGTGACCGCCCCGTCGATGCTCCAGTGCCCGGTGTTGTGCGGACGCATCGCCAGTTCGTTGACCACCACGTGGCCGTCGCGGTGCTCCATCAGCTCGACGGCCAGCACCCCCACCACGTCCAGTTCGGCGGCGATCCGCAGCGCGAAGGCGCGCCACTCGGCGTCCTCCCA
>JAEZGC010000167.1 GCA_023437345.1 Actinomycetes bacterium | reverse complement strand
TCGCTGCGGCGCCGGGCGGTCGGCGCGGGCTGCCCAGGCGGCAGCGGTGGCCGCGACGCCGGCTACCGCGATGTCAGTTGCGGCCGCCCGCGACCTGGGTACCCAGCGGTCAGCCCGTCCGGCCAGGTCCCAGTGCGAGGGGAGGACGGCGGGCAGCCGCCGGCCACGCACCAGGTAGTGCAGGACGGTGGCCAGCGCAAGGCCGACCGGGACCAGCGCAGCAGCCGCGAAGGCGCGCTCGGGGGTGGCGCTGAACGGGACAGCTTCGGCGTCGGGCTCGATGAGCCCCAGCCTGACGGCGACAGCGCCGAGGTTCAGGTCCCAGCCAAGGCCCACAGCCCGGGGACGGAACAGCCGTTCGTCGGCAGGGTCCCACAGCGAGGACGCCACCCGCCCGGCCATCCCGCGAACCCGGAAGCCTGCCGCGAGCCGCTCGGCGAAACGCAGGCCGGCGTCCTCCCCCGGGCCGGCGACGACGCCGAGCTCAGCTACCACCTGCTCGACGTCGGACGGAGTCGCGTCGGCGGACAGCAGGTCACACAGGTGCGCGGTGAGGTCCTCGCGCAGCCCGCTGCGCAGCCGGGGTTCGACGGTGCCGGCCGCTGCGTCGAGGAAGGACAGGGCGACCTCCCGGGCCGCCGGCGCCAGTTGGTCGAGGGTCGCGATCATCGGGAACTCTCCAGGATGGTGGACATCGATTGCGAGATCGAGGTGAAGGCGGCCGCCATCGAGGCGAGCCGCTCCCGCCCGGCGTCGGTCAGCGCGTAGTACTTGCGGGGCGGGCCGACCGGTGACTCCTGCCAGCTGGTGCTGACCGCGTCCCCGGCGGCCAGGCGGGCCAGCAGCGGGTAGACGGTGCCCGCCGTGATCGCCAGGGCCGGGTAGCCGGCCAGGTCGTCGACGAGCTGCGACCCGTAGCGTGGCCGGCTCGCCAGCAGCCCGAGGATCGCCAGCTCGACCACTCCCTTGCGGAACTGGGACGCCCAAGCGTCACGTTCGACTGTCATAGGAGAATGGTACCGCCAGCTACTTTGCATGACAAGCTTCCTTGTCGCGGCAGCATCGAGCGAAGGAGCAACTCAGCCAGCGGCGAGGCCCGCCTCACCCAGATCGAGGCCCGCGACGGCACCGATCACGGCGGTGGCCGGGCTGCCGATGCCGGCCCGGTCCGCCGCCGCCGGGAGGTCGGCCACCGTGCTGCGCACCACCCGGGCACCGGGCAAACCGGCACTCTCCACCACCACCGCGGGCGTGTCGGGTGCCATCCCGCGCCGGACCAGGCCCTCGCACACCAACGGCAGGGTCGCGACCCCCATCAGCACCACAAGCGTCGTCCCGGCGCGGGCCAGCGCGTCCCAGTCAAGGGTAGAGCGGGGGTCGTCAGGCCCGACATGCGCAGAGACCACCGTGAACCCCTGGCTGACCCCGCGGTGGGTGAGCGGCACCCCGGCCAGCCCTGGCGCGGCGATCGCCGAACTCACCCCCGGAATGACCTGCACAGCGACGCCAGCCGCCCGGCAGGCGAGCACCTCCTCGCCTCCCCTGCCGAAGACGAACGGGTCCCCGCCCTTCAGCCGCACCACCCGGCGTCCGGCACTGGCGTGCTCGACCAGCAAACGGTTGATCTCCTGCTGCGGTGTGAACTGCCCCCGCGGCAGCTTGCCGACGTCGATCACCAGCGCGCCCGGGTCGACCTCTGCCAGCAGGGCGACGGGGGCGAGATGGTCGTACAGCACCACCTCGGCCTGCCGCAGCGCGGCCAGGCCAGCCAGGGTCATCAGGCCAGGGTCACCCGGGCCACCCCCGACGAGGGTGACGGCACCCGGCAGCTCAGCGGTGTTGGAGTCCACCGCGGCAGCCTAGTCGTCGGCTCCCCCGCCCACGTCGCCAGGTCCGGCGACGTCCTTGCCCTTGTCCTTCTTGTCCTTGCCCTTGCCGTCGGAGACCCGGATGGCGATGGCGCTGAGCTTCGGGGCGCGCCCGGACGGGTCGGTGCCCAGCACGGTGCCCTTCTTCGCCTTCGACTTGACCTTGTCCACGTAACTGGCGAACCCGGCCCTGGCGAGCACCGAGCGGCAGCCCGCGAGGCTCATACCCTTGCAGCCGGGGACGCTGCGCCACTCACCGCGAAGCACCGACTCCGGCGGGTTCTTGAACCGGGTCTTCGGGTAGGCCTTGATCGCGGTGGCGAATGCCGGACGCAGCAGGCGCTGGCCGGCGTCCCCGCCGGAGAACCCGGTGAGGAACGTTCCCGAAGCCGGCAGCCTCGTGTAACGCAGGTAGCTCGGCCGCCGGTCCCAGAACTTGCGGTACTTGGGATTGCTGTCGTACGAGATCACCGCGGCCGCGGCCAGCTCGGGGGTGTAGCCGACGGTCCAGATCGCCCGGTTGTCGGGGACCGTCCCGGTCTTGCCCGCCATCTGCACCCCGGGAACCTTCGCCCGCGTGGCGGTGCCGCCGTTGTACGGGCCCTGGAAGATCTTGTTCATCGCGTCAGCCACAGCCTTGGACACCACCCGCTTGCAGTTCGCGCCGGGCACCTCCAGCTCGGTGCCGTCCCGGGTCTTTATCGACTTCAGGATCACCGGCTGGCAGCGAACCCCACGGTTGGCGAAGGTCGCATAGGCCTCCACCAGCGACAGCGGGGTCACCTCCACGGCGCCGAGGGTGAAGGACGGGATCGCGTGGTACTCCTTGACCAGGTCCTTGCCCATCGACATCTCGAGGCCGAGCCGCTTGGCCATCTTCACCGACTCGCAGACCCCGACGGCCTGGATCAGCTGGGCGAAGTAGGTGTTCACCGAGTTCCGGACGCCGTCGAAAAGGTTCATCTTCCCCGACGGGCTGGCGTTGACGACGTCCCACTCCTTCTGGGTGAACCGGCCGTCGCAGGACTTGAACACCTCGCCGCCGAAGCTCATCCGCGCCTTCGCGTTGAACTTGCCGTAGGCGCCCATCCCCTCCTCCAGCGCGGCCGCGGCGACGAAAGCCTTGAACGTGGAGCCGCCCTGGTAGCCGTCCGCGCCGCCCATGGCGTGGTTGACCGCGTAGTTGTAGAAGGTCTGGCCGTCCTTCTTACCCATCTTCGTGCGGTTCTGCGCCATGGCGACG
>JAEZGC010000110.1 GCA_023437345.1 Actinomycetes bacterium | reverse complement strand
TGAAGTCGGACGGCACCTACCAGTTGTCGGTCCGCGAGGGCACCTACTACGTCAAGGCCAGCTACATCGGCCCCGGCAACTACACCGACAAGTGGGCGACCACGGCTGGCACGGGCGGCCTTAACCGGACCTACCCGGCCGGACCCGCCACCGGCTACAAGGTTGTCCAGGCCAAGGGGACAAGTGTCGCCGACATCCGGCCCGGGACCGGGTTCACGATCAGCGGCGACATCAACTGCCCCAAGGCCGAGAGCAAGTGCACGGTCGACGTGGCCGCCATGAGCGACTGGGGAGGCACAAGCACCGTCATCCGCGCGGTGCAGTCCAACGGGAACGGCGCGTACAGCCTCGACGGGTTGCCGCCGGGCAAGTATCGGCTGCGGATCACCCACGCCGAGGACCGCTACAAGGTCAAGCACCTCTACGCCACGGTGGCGACTGACGGCTCCGTGTCGGGCACCAGGAACGGCGAGCTCTCCACCCGGTCTTGGGTGAAGAAGTACACCACCAAGATCAGCGGCACCAAGCGGGTGGGCAAGACGCTGAAGCTGTCCAGCAAGGCCTGGATCGCCTCGGAGCTCCCGGTGGTGCGCGCGGTGCCGAAGTGCCAGTGGCAGCGCAACGGCGCCAACATCTCCGGCGCCACCAAGTGCAGCTACAAGCTGACCAGCGCCGATCGTGGCAAGTCGGTGCGGGTAAGGGTGAAGAACCTCCGCGACGGCTTCGACGACAACACCAGCTACTCGGCGTCGTACCGGATCAGCTGAACCAGCCCAGCGCAAGGGCCGGGGAGCGTGCTCCCCGGCCCTTCTGCTTTGTCCGACCCGGTGCGAGGCGTTCGGCTCCCGTGGCCGGCCATGCCTTGGCGAGGGCTACACCTTCACGCGGAACTCGTTGACTATGGACGCCGCATGCTCGGCCGACTCCTGCGCGATCCGTCCGGCTTCGGCCACGAAGGCAGCTGTGGGGCCCTGCGGCAGGTCGCCGAGAACGTACTTCTTCATCGCCACCCGCTGCTCGCGCAGGCTGTCGCCGGCCAGCACGTCGGAGACTATCGCCGCAAGGTTCGACAGGTCGCGCTCGACTATGTAGGACGCCGCCTGGGTCGGGAAGGTGCGCAGGTAGGTCTCGCGGTCCAGCCGGCGCGGGTTCGAGGTGACCAGGGGCCGCTCGGTGTAGAGGAAGTCGGTCACCACGCTGGAGATGTCGGAGATCAGCAGATGGGCCTGGTCAAAGCACTCGTACAACGTCAGCGCCGACCCCGGCCCGACGTAGAGGTGGTCGCCCGGCGCCTGGGCCAGCATGTCCACGATCTCCAGCCGGGCCTGGATCATCCCCGGCCGCTGCACGCCGCTGGCGGGGTGAGGCTTGAAGATGATCCTCACCTGCGGGTGCGCGTCGAGGATGTAGCGGATCATCTGGGGGCCCATCCGCTCCAGCGAGGAGTAGTTGGACTCCTCGTAGTAGCCCTCGAAGGTGGGCGCGTAGAGCACGGTGGGCGGCAGGCCTTCAGGGAGCGCCCCGACCCGCAGGCTCTCCACCTGCGGTCGTCCGATGATCGCGTACTGCGAGGCGGGCATGGTGATCCCGGCGGCCTCGTACCTGTCGATGGCGGCCTGTCCGGCGACCCACACGCCGTCGTAGACCCGGGCCACCGGGTTGGCGGAGGTGGACTTGTCGGAGTCGCCGTGGTTGAGGAAGACGTGGCGGATCCGCGCCTCCCTTAACAGGTGGACGTTCTTGCCGGCGTTGGCCAGGTAGTACGCCACGAGCACGCTGGGCCGGCACAGCTCCTCGACATGGCGGGTGCTCGGCGCGTACAGCACAGGGAGGGTGGTCGCCATGATCGGCGCCAGGTGGCTCGCCTCGCGCACCATGATGAACGCGGGGTGCGGCAGCCGCTCAAGGGTCGGCACCCACTGGTTGAGGATGTACAGCGACTGGCCGGCATCGGCTGACATGTACACCACCGACACCGGTGCTATGGCGTCGAGATCGGCCTGGACCTGCGCCTGCAGCCGCTTCACAGCAGCAGCGGACCCGAGTTCGCGCACCTCGAGGGTGTCGCGGGCAGCGAGGACGAGCGCGACCAGCGCCAGCGGCACCGCCCAGACGAGGACAGCCAGGGCGCCTCCCAGTACGCCGACCGCGGTGGCTCCCGCGGCCAGCCCGGCCAGCACCTCCAGCACCACCGCGCTCGCCGGGGCGTGGGACGAGCGGGAGTAGGCGCGGGCGTAGGCGAGGCTCGCCTGCGGCTGCGGGCCGCCGGGGTGGTAGGCGAGCGCGGGCTGCCGGGTGGCGAGCCAGGCAGTACCGGCCCAGCGCACGACACCGGCAAGCATCAGCGCAAGCACGACGGCCACGAGTCCGACGGCTGTCGAGCCCCGTCCGGCAGCGCCGAGCAGCCCCACCAGCAGCAGGCCGCGGATCGCCATCCTGACGTGCGGCGGCAGGCCGAGCCGGCGCAGCAGGAGCGTCTCACGGACGAACCTGCGGCTGGCGGCCCAGTCGAACGCCGCCGCCACGACGAACAGCACCACACCGGGAAGCACCCAGCCGGCCAGCGCGCAGCCGGCCAGCCCCAGCCACAGCACCGACGTCACCGGCAGGTAGGCACGGGTGGCGATGGTGTCGACCCAGCCCAGCCACGCCGGGGTGCCCGGGGTGCCCAGCACCGCCCGGGCGAACTCGAAGGAGTTCCCCATCCGCACCGGCTGAACGGCGGTGGCCTGTCCGGTTGCCTGGTCGGCGTCGTTCGACACCTCTGTGTCGAAGTCTTCCTCGTCGCTCATCGCGTCCTTCCCGCGGCCTGGGCCGCCCTGGCTGTCCCGGCCGCCGCAGGCTCAGCGGCGCGATTCCTCGTAGGCCGTGACCACGTCGTCGGTGGGGCCGTCCATCACCAGTTCGCCCTTGTTCAGCCAGATCACCCGGCTGCACGTGCTTCGCACCGAGCTCATGCTGTGCGAGACCAGGAAGACGGTGCCGGCGTTGTCGCGAATGCTGCGGATCCGGTCCTCGCTGCGGGCCCGGAACCGACGGTCCCCCACGGCCAGCGCCTCGTCCACGATCAGGATCTCGTGCTGGCGCACCGTGGCGATGGAGAACTTCAGCCGCGCCTGCATGCCCGAGGAGTACGTCCGCATCGGCAGGTCTATGAAGTCCTGAAGCTCTGCGTAGTCGACTATCTGGTCGCGCATGCTCTCGACCTCGCGGCGGGAGAAGCCCATCGCCAGCCCGCCGAGCCGGATGTTGCGGTCGCCGGACAGGTCCCCGATCAGGGCCGCGCCGACCCCCAGCATGTTGGGACGGGACGAGGCGTAGACGGCGCCCGATTCGGGCGGGGTGAGGCCCGTGATGGCTCGCATCAGGGTCGACTTTCCGGACCCGTTGGAGCCGATCACGCCTATCGACTCGTTCTCGTAGGCGACGAAGGACACCCCCTTGAGGGCGTGCACCACCCGCACCCCGCGGTTGGCAGCGGCGAGCACCCCGGCGCGTCCGCCCTTGACTGCCTTGCCGGAGGCGTAGACGCGGTACTTCACGTGGAGGTCGTCGACGATCACCACGGGACGGCGCGGCTTGTCGGGATCGGGCGTGGTCGCCGGGGTCACTGGGTCAGTCACGGCCATACCGCTCCTCGGCCGCCCAGAAGAAGAACAGGCCGACGACGAAGGTGACCACCGCCCAGACCGTGAAGTACGCCCAGTAGGCGTCGTTGGTCCGCTCCCCCATCAGCACCCCGCGGGCCAGCTGCAGCACCTGGTAGATCGGGTGGAAGTCGAAGAGCCGCACCGCCCACGGATGGCCCTCAAGGACCCGCTCGACGTTGAACAGCACACCTGAGGTGTAGAACAGGATCCGCGAGATGTAGGGCAGCAACTGGGTCAGGTCGCGGATGTGGACGGTGAGCCGCGCTGCGATCATCGCCACCCCGGCGTTGAACAGGGTGAACAACGCGAGCAGCGGCAACATCAGCAGCCACTCCCAGGTCGGCCACATCCCCATCACCGGCAGCAGCACGACGAGCAGGCCCAGCGACGGCAGCAACGACAGGAACTGCTCGATGACCTCGGCCAGCGGCAGCGTCAGCCGGGGGAACGCCAGCGACTGCACCAAAGACTGGTTCCCGGTGATCGACTTGGCGCCGTCGGAGAGGCTCTTGGAGAAGAACTGGAACAGGAACACGCCGATCACCACGTGGGCGGCGTAGTTCGGTGGCCGCAGGTCGCGCTGCAACAGGCCGAAGATCGTGCCGTAGACCATGGCGTTCAGGGCTGGCTGCAACACGAGCCAGAGCACCCCGAGCCGGTTCTGCTCCACCGAGGCCCGCAGCCGGTACTCGGCCATCGTGAACACGAAGTCGCGGCGCCGCCAGGTCTGTAGCAGATAGGTCCCGAACGGAGGGCGAGCGCCGACCCGGTGCAGGCCGCTTCGCGCCGCGAGCTCGGCCAGACTCATGCCTTGCGGTTCCCCTCGTCGTGCTGGCCTGTGCCCAGCAAGTGTCAGGTGCGAGTGTAACGGTTCGGACGCCGGGGCACCCTTTCGTGCGCCGGGCTGCCCCGGCACACGCCGTCCGGGTCAGCCGCGGTGCTGCAGGTAGTAGCCGACCAGGCTGCGGGTGGACGGATCCTGGGCGGCCAGCGCATCGGCGTCCCCGGCGACCGCGGGAGCGATCTGCAGCGCCAGCTGCTTGCCCAGCTCGACGCCCCACTGGTCGAAGGAGTTGATCCCCCACACCACGCCCTGGGTGAACGTGATGTGCTCGTACAGCGCGATCAGCTGGCCGACCACTGACGGGGTCAGCCGGGGAGCCATGATCGAGGTGGTCGGGCGGTTCCCGGCGAACACCCGGGCCGGCACTGTCTCCTCCCGGGTCCCCTCGGCGCGCACCTCGTCGGCGGTCTTGCCGAACGCCAGCGCCTTGGTCTGGGCGAAGAAGTTGGCCAGGAACAACTCGTGCACGTCGGCGTCGCCGTCCTTCAGCGGGTGCGCCGGGGTGGCGACGGCTATGAAGTCGGCAGGGATCAGCTGCGTGCCCTGGTGGATCAGCTGGTAGAACGCGTGCTGGCCGTTGGTGCCCGGCTCACCCCAGAACACCTCGCCGGTCTCGGTGGTGACCGGCGAACCGTCCGTCCGCACCCCCTTGCCGTTGGACTCCATGGTGAGCTGCTGCAGGTAGGCGGCGAACCGGTGCAGGTACTGCGCGTACGGCAGGACGGCGTGCGAGCCGGCCTTGAAGAAGTTCACGTACCAGACGTTCAGCAGCCCCATCAGGGCCGGCACGTTGCGCTCCAGCGGCGCGGTGGCGAAGTGCTCGTCGATGGCGTGGAAGCCGGCCAGGAAGTCGTCGAACACCTCAGGCCCGAACGCCACCGCCAGGCTGGTGCCGACAGCGGAGTCGACGGAGTACCGTCCGCCCACCCAGTCCCAGAAGCCGAAGGCGTTGGCCGGGTCGATGCCGAAATCGGCCACCTTGTCCAGCGCCGTGGAGACCGCGACGAAGTGGCGCGACACGGCGTGCCGGGCGGCCTCGTCGGAGCCGTCGAGCGCGCCGTGGCCGACCAGCCGGCCGAGCAGCCAGTCGCGGGCAAGCCGGGCGTTGGTGAGCGTCTCCAGGGTGGTGAAGGTCTTCGACGCCACAATGAACAGGGTCGTCTCGGGGTCGAGGTCGGCGGTCTTCTCTGCGACGTCTGTAGGGTCGATGTTGGAGACGAAGCGGCACGACAGGCCGCCGCCCAGGTACGGCTTGAGCGCCTCGTAGACCATCACCGGGCCGAGGTCGGAGCCGCCGATCCCGATGTTCACCACCGTCTCGATCGGACGGCCGGTGACCCCGACCCACTCCCCCGACCGGACCCGCCGGGCGAACGCGTACACCGCGTCCAGCACCTCATGGACCTCGGCGACGACGTCGGTGCCGTCCACCACCAGCGAGTCGCCGCGCGGCCGGCGCAGCGCGGTGTGCAGCACGGCGCGGTCCTCGGTGACGTTGATGTGCTCCCCGGCCAGCATGGCGTCGCGACGCTGCTCGAGGCCGACCTCGCGTCCGAGGTCGACCAGGGCGGCCAGCACCTCGTCGGTCAGCAGGTTCTTCGACAGGTCGACGAACAGGTCGCCGGCGGTCAAGGTGAACCGGTCGGCCCGGCCGGGGTCGGCCTCGAACCAGCCGCGCAGGTCGGGCTGCAGGTCGGCGTGAAGGGCGGTGAGGCGGGACCAGGCGGCGGTGCCGGTCGGATCGACGGGTGCGCTCATGGGGTTCAGCCTAACCAGACTGTGCCGCCGGTGTATCTGGCCGGCGGCGGCCGCCTCCTTGGTTGGTCAGTACTTCGCAGGCGTTGGGGGACTAACCATGAAGTCGGTCAAGGACCAGCAGGTGGGCACCCGCCCGGGCAGCACGTCCAGCCAGGGTGGTGGCGGCGGCGGTGGTGGCGGCACGAAGGTGTGGACCATCACCGGCCGGCTTCGCGTCCGGGAGAGCGAGCTCGAGGGGTACCCGGTGGACCGTCCGCTGAAGGGCATCGAGGTCAAGGTCCAGGCGTCCGACGTCACGGCGGACGGTCCGTGGTCGACCTGGGGCACGGTGCGGACCGGCCCGGACGGCAGCTTCAGCCTGTCGGAGTCGAACAACGGCAGGACGCGCTTCTTCCGGGTGCAGGCGCGGCTGGTCGCGTCCGACCTCGTGGTGGAGGACGGCACCATGGTCGACGTCGGCAACCTCGACTTCGCCGACCGCAACTGGTACACGATCTGGAAATCCGGCGACCAGCGCAGCGGGCCGGCCGTCGACCTCGGCACCCGGCTGGTGGCGTCCCGGCAGGCCGGCGAACTCGGCAACACCACGTTCCGGCGCCAGGCACTGATCTGGTACGTGCTGCGCACCACCATCGACAGGCTGACCGCCGACGACCCGTGGCACCGGCTCGGGGACCAGCTCAAGGTGCTGTACCCAGCCAAGAGCGCGGTCGGCACGTCCTACGCGTCGTGGAACAAGATCTACCTCGACGAGGACCAGCAGTACTGGAAGCCCGACGGCGTGCTGTTCTACTTCTGGCGGGCCTGGCACGGCTACCACACCAGCGGCACCGGCAAGTCGAGCGAGAGCTTCCCGAGCTCGGCGTTCGCCAGCGGGTTCGCCACGTTCGCCACCTCGGCGCTCATGCACGAGCTGTGGGACCACCGGCTGGAGCGTCCGGTGAACCGCCGCTACGTCGCCGCCGGGCTGTCGGTCAGCACCATGGACGAGGTGGAGCGGGACCCGCGGGTGATCTGCCACGCGCTGCAGCTACTGCGCTACGGCGGCCGCAAGGGGTGGTGGAGCCACCTGTACGGCACCGCCCAGGCCTACCCGCCGAACCGTCCCGACGACGACGGCGACGGCGCGCCGGACCACCCGTCCGAGGTGGGGGTGAAGGAACGGCTGGACGGCCGGGTGCTGCCCGGCGGGCCGCACCACCTGACGTTCTGGCAGATCCTGCAGACCTTCCGTGCCAACCCGGCACGCGGCTGGCCGACCGACCTCGAACTCGGCGGCGGCGACTACGGCCTGCTGCGGTTCCTGGATCGGGCAGCCGACGTCCACGGCCTCGGCGAGGGGGTGCTGACGATGCTGCGGCGCTGCATCGACCCGCTCGCGACAGTCGAGCCGTTCGAACTGCTGCCCAGGGCCGGTTAGGCAGGACGGGGGGACGACCCCGGCCCCCCGCGGGTTATGGGGGCGGGGGGGG